>JAFDKH010000112.1 GCA_019307065.1 Deltaproteobacteria bacterium | reverse complement strand
TCGCCGAACCCCTCTCCTCCATTGGAGGTCGAGGTCACCGAACATTGCTCAGATCCAGGCCGCTGGTTCTTCCGTATGCTGGGTTTTGCAGTCGAATCCTCATATCTCATTTTTCCATTCTGCATGTGCTCCGAAGAAAGTGAGATATGAGACCCTCCGACCCCGATCATTGATTTGCTAACAAGTCATTATTCAATAGTAGGAATGAACGCACAGCTGTCATCGGCCAGGCAGGTGTCGTCGACCCACTCGGTCCCGCCGCTTCTAAAGTAGTGACCAATGGCATTGATGCCGTGCATGAATATATCGTAATTCCGGCCGGGATCGGCCGGACCGATTCCATGCGCGCCCCGCTGATTGACATAGAAAAACCTGACTCCGCCCTGGCCGCCGCCCGGAATTGCGTTCGATAGGCGGAGTGGCTCACTCAGTATCGGAGCGTCGTTGAGATCGAGGCCTTCGGACAGGTAATCGACGTCCATCAAGATATCGCGTGAGTCGAGCCAGGGTGCTGTTTTGAAACGCTTGAGCCGGTCGATGCCTTCGATAACGTAGTTGTCGACAAGCACCTGATGAGGAGTGCGGCCGTAACGGGAATCGATCTGATCGGCTGTGTAGGGAATCATACCGGCCGCGCGTGCTTGCGCGATACCGGTTGCGACCGGAACGTTCATGTCGCCGTTGGTCAGTAGCAAAACAACATTGGTGGTCTTGCCGACTTCGGGATAGCTGGGGTAGCTCGGTCGCTGCCAGTATAGCGGCGAATAATTAACCGGGTCGCCGGCGTCAGTTGCCATTTGGGCAATCTGGATAAAGCGCCTGACTTCGGGACTCTGACGGCGAATACCGAAGCCGTTACTCAATGAAACCCACTGACTGCCGGCCGCATACGATTCTCCCTGCCAGATAACTTCACGATCGAGAGAATCTATCTGCCAGCGCACCTGGCCATTGCCGTCCAGAATTTCGAGTCGGAAAGGATCTCCCTTGTCGCAGGGAACTCCCATTCGGAAAGTCAGGTCGTTCCCGACTCGGCTCCATTCTTCTTCGCCGTTACGCTCATTGACCAGGCGGACTTTGTCGCCGGGCTTGAGCCCATCGAGAGAGTGGACTGGCACGATTGTCTCAAAGCGTGAGTCGGGAACGTACAAAGCCAGAACCGGTTCGGCAGTTTCAGGATCTTGAAGGCCGAGCACCAGCGGGCCCATGAAGGGTAGCATGACCATCTCAGGTACACCGGTTTGAAGCGAACGAATGGAAACATCAACCAATCCGCCACCGCTTGAAATCGGGACCGCCGCGGTAATGGCCGGCTCCATTGCGGCGGCAACTGAACTGGTGATGCCGCCCAAGGATATGCCGAAGATGAAATACGGCCCATCGGGGCCGACCAGATCGACAGTGCCATCCTGGTTGAAGTCGCCGGCCAGGCCGGTTAGATCCGGGCTGCCGTCGCCGGTGGCATCCAGTTCCCAGGTGCGAGTACCGTCAAACCCCCTGAAAACCTGGATCAGGCGTATGATGTCGAGGGCGCTCTGGCGAATAGCATCGCGGGAACGAAAAGCGTCATAGGTCCAGAAATTACCGGCCGGGTCGTTTACGCCGTCATTGTTGATATCGACCGTGCGGTTGTTGAGAAAAGCCTCGGCCACTTTGCCGAAGCCCTTGGCTCCCAGAGCAATCGTAAACAGTTCGTTCCAATCCTCGGGTAGAACCATACCGTGCATGACCAGGTCGACTCCAACTGAAGCGATCCCGAATTTAGCCAGTTGGCCGGCAAAGCCGAGCACTTGCATGCGATCGCCGCCGGTTCCGTGCAGATAAATGGCGACCGGGAAGGGCGCAGTAATACCTTGCTCGGGACGTTGTTTTGGGACGACCAGCAGCCAGGGCAGGTCGGTATCGCTGACATCCATCTCGCCGGAATTCTCGTCAAGACTCCAGATTCCTTCGAGTCCGTGCAATAGCAGGGGTGTCTTGGCCCTGCCCAGGACCATGTAGTCGACGTATTTGTATGAGTCGAATAAAGCATCGACTACATCGGGATCGCCCAGCATTGCTCCGGCAATAGGTTCAAGAGCGTCTAAGATGTCATTGGCCGGAACCGTGAACGGGTTTATTAGAGCGCTGGAAGGATCGTCGTATGCGTTTTCGAGTTCGGCATCGGGCGGATAGTCTTGGGCCAAATACGCAAAAGGTCCCTGGCCGTAGAGGCCCATGCGCAAGTGTTCGAGGTCGCGTGTGATCGACTGAGTAGTAAAGCACCAGCAAAAAGCTACGCTTTCCAGCGAGAGCGAGTTGGAGATCCCGGGTAAAATTTCCGCCAGGGCGCTCAATTCGTCAGTTTGTTGAGTGTGGTTAATAAAGTCGAAAGGAGAACGAACCGGCTGGTCCTCGAGACCAACGAGTCGATTAGTCAATATGACTGCATAACGAGTTTCCTGCTCAAGTGGAATTAGCGGTCGGATGATCAAGGTATTGGTTTCACGCTCGAAAAAAGTAACCAGATCATCGACCGGATCGCCGTTGGCGGTAAATGTGTTGGAAACATCAAGGACGTCGTCCCAGTCGCTGTCTTCACCGGGGTCGAGCAGACCATTGCCGTTGATATCTTCATTGACCGTTTCGAATACCAGGTTTGACTCGCCTGCTCGAGGATCATTGGGATAGTAGCGGCTTGTTTTCTCCAGGATATAGGTGTAGGCACCCCCGCCCAGGTCTAACGGAACAGGCTGACCATTACTGAGATTGACAACGTAAACGGCGTCATTGCCCCAATCGAGATCGTCACCATGCCGGCTCTGGATATCGGCCAGATTCAGCGGCTGATCAAAACTGACCGACATGGCCGCAAAGGTCGAGAAGCCGGAGAGTTGATCGATGTACTCGCGGAAACGACTCTCGTGCGCCGACGTTCCTATTTGTGAGGCGTTTACTCGCCGCCCGGTCGGAGAACTTGGGTCAGGTCTGGTCGCCAGGTCGTTGGGAAAAGGAATGTCAGGAAACGGCCTGGCGTCGAGATCGAATACTATCTCAGGCCCGTTGCCCTCCGGCGTCGGCGCCAACCCCTCCGGGACCTGGAATGAACAACCAGCCAATATTAATACGCTAATCGACATAGAGCAGGCAAATTTTTGCATGGCATTCCTGTTCGCTATTCGAATTACGGCACGATGAAGTTAATTGCTTTAGGGACAATCTCGAGTCTAATTGGCAACCGGCCGGGTTGCTCTCCGTCCATGTCAATCAGAACTTCTTCTTCGGAAGTGGCTTCAACTAAAGACCCGCGGGCACTGAAGACTTCAGGCAAATCGAGATGGGTGCCTTTATAAATTCGTGAGGCCTTGAAGATCATTTGAGCGCGAGTCATATCACCAAGAATGACAACATCAAACAGGCCGTCATCCATTAATGCCTTAGGCGCCACCCACATGCCCCCACCGAAATATTGGCCATTGGCAACCGCAATATTATTGATCCTGATCGACTTATCAAAGACAGTCGAACCATCGGGGGATTTGACTGTCAGATTGACTAGTTTGTTCTTATAGGCTGCTATTGCTTTGACCGTTCCAATCATGAATGATATTTTGCCGCCAAAGACTTTGGTAGATTGGTTCACTTTTGTATCAACCAGGCCGCCGATTCCGAAGCTAGTGATATTGACAAAGTATCGCCTGGCTGTCTCACCGGTGTGACTGACATATTCTACCAGGCCGACATCCATTGGTTTGGTTTTAGCGCGGATCAGAACGGTCTGCCAGCTGGACAAGTCACGGCCGATCCCCAGGGTTTTGCGCAGATCGCCTCCGGTTCCTCTGGGTACGAACCCGAGTTGGGCGTCGGGATTTATAGGTTTTTCGTCATCGAAGAAACCGTTGATTACCTCATTATTTGTTCCATCGCCACCAACCGAAATTATCCGTTTAGCACCGGATTTTAGACCTTCACGAACCAGTTGGGTGGCATGATCAGGACCGTGAGTGAAGCCTTCTTCGAATTGGCCGATTGCATTGTGCAAAGTGTTGCGTATAGTGGGCCACCGTCTTCCGGTCCGGCTATTGGAACTGTGCGGGTTGACCACAACCAGCGTTTTCACAGTGATGCCTCCTGAAGGTTAGTCCTCAAAGCCAGTTATTTTCCACTGACCACCACGCTGGACGAATGAAACCTCGAATTTTTGCTGGTCGTCGATGCCTGAAATTACATGAAAGATCTGAGTTGCTCTGGTTCCGCTCTGCGTGATCCTGGTTGGTTTGAAGACAATCCGGGGAAAACCACAACCAGTAGCCTTCCATTGGCTGCGTATCTGTTCTTTGGTGAGATGCAATACCAGCCCGGGAAAGGTTACTAGTTCCGGAGCCTTGCGCACACCGGCTTCGGTTGAAACAACCAACAAGCGGTTTTCACCCGGCAAGATATTCTTGACCAGCAGGGCGTAAGAGAATGCAAGTATTTTCAAAACATCCTTGTCATTGTTGATGTCGGCTGGTTTAGCCAGAGGATTATTGTCCAGGCCGTCAGGAATCCCGTCTTGGTCTGTATCTTTGCGGGCCGGGTTGGTAAAAAAGATCTGTTCTTCGAGATCCTTAAGTCCGTCACCGTCTTTGTCTTTGAAAAAATCCTTGAGCTTGAAGCGATGAACTCGCTGGAGTGTTTTGAATTGCGGATTGTTCGCATTGGACGACTGGGCAAAAGTCCGCGTCAAGGCGATTGTGATATCGCGACCTCTGGCCTTGAGAGAGAAAGTCGGTGGAGCGACCTGGCCATTGGGATCGGCAAATGAGGTCAATCCGGTGAAAGCCGGTTCTTTCCATATTCGGCCATCGGTCGACCAGGTGATGAATAAGTCTAGCTCGCGGCCGAGACGGTCTTCAGCATAGACAACCCAAACCCGATCGTTGTCAACCTCCTTTGAAAACGGATGCGTTGCCGAAGATTGTCCATCCCAAAAAGCAATCACCGGCCAGGTTCGGCGAAGTCGCAGTTTTTTGCCATTAAGCCCGCCGAGAAACCCCTCGATCGCACGAGGAGAACCGGAGGTCAGTAATGCCCGCGCAGCAAAACGAGCTGTTCGAGAATCGTCTTCGAGCAAGTTGATTATGTATCCGACAATTGTCGAGTCAACGATACCCTGTGAGACCGCGGCGGCCAGCTTGCGCATGTAGGCATCTTCGTTTTTTAACCCCCATTTGATCCCACGCGCATATTCCTTTTTACCGAGTTTGAAAAGTGTGCGAGCCAGAATAACCCTAATCCACATGGCCGTTTCGTCACCAATCATTTTCTCGAGCTGGGGGATCATCTGGGAGTCGAGGCTATCGAAAAAGCGAACTTCGGGACCGTCGGGGTCGGGAACGTTGTCACGCAGGCTATCAATGAAGAATCCCAGCGCGCGAGCGCTGCCGGACCGCGCCAAAATTTCGGTCATCAACTTGCGCTGCTCTTGATCGACTTTTGGTAAAAGCTCCAGGGCTCGAATTGCGGCCTTGTCGCCGCCGGCTGCGAGCGCATCCAGACATAGCGGGATCTCATCGGCAAACTGTCGTTGTTTCTGACCTTTGGTGTGCAATTGCTTCAGATGCCGGAATAAAGGGTCAACAGCGTTGGCTGAACCGATTTTCGAAAGAGATTTATAGATATTGCGGCGAATACCAAGATTTTTCTCTCGTCCTAGAAGTTCGAGCAGCGGCTCGACTGAACTCGAGAGGTTCATACTTCCAAAGGCTTTTACTGCCGCCCGACGAGTGTCAGGGTCTTCATGTTTCAAGGCTTTGCCCAACTGGCCGGATTGCGACTGCAGATCTAGATCGCCAATTGCCTGGGCGCAGGCCAGCCTGACCAGCCGGGATTCATCGGAAAGACACTTGCCCAAGGCAGAGCTAAGACTGCTATGGGCTTGGCCGCTGCCGAGATGCAGCAGTCTGGCGACTGAGGCACTTCCCAAGCGCACCAATACTTTCTCGTTGCGCAAACCCGAAGCCAAGGCAAGGGCTGCCAAATCACCGTGTCGTCGCAGCTGTCGACGCGGGCCAAGTGGGTTTTCGGCCAGAGCTAAATCGCCGGTAGCTAAAACCAGTAGATTGAGAGCTTCTTCATTGGCAATACGAGCCAGCGCAGATGATGCATGAAGTCTTAGAGGTGTACCCTTGGTTGCCAGCCTGGCGGCCTTCTCGAGATCCGCCTGATCCGGATCGGATTTGCCAGTTAGCTGGGCACTGGCGGGAATTGATAATAATCGTCTTTCAATCACGGCCAGCTGTTCGGCTGGTTTCTCACCCATGCTGTGCAGAGCGTAGGCTATCCAGATTCGGTCGATCTGAGTCTTGCCGGGATGCCGGGCCAGCACGGCCGACTTTGAATCTTCACTGTTGATAGCGGCCAGAGCACGATAGGCGCGGGCGCGGACATTGGCATCTTTAGATTTGAGTGCCTCGGTGATTACAGACAAGGAAGCCACGTATTTCATAAGGCACAGAGACTTGGCTGCCTCGATCTTCACCGCAGGTGAATCGTCTTGAGATAAGGTGACCAACAATTTGCGGATTTCTTTGCTGTTGTAGCGCCAGAGTACACCAGCGGATTCTGCCCGCGGAATGACTTCACTGCTCTCAGTCAATTTCTTAAGGGTAGGCAATACCCGGGTATCTGAAATACTGGAGAACTTACTAATTGCCGTTTCGTAGTCAATGATGTCTTTGCCACTCAGAAGCTTCTTGGCCATCCATTTGACACGATCTTGCTCCGCGGCTACCGGCAAAGCTGTTGCGATCATCAGAAAAATAACAGTCACACACAGTCCTGGAGCGACCCTTCTAAACGCAATCGAACGCTTCTTCGCTTCAGCTTTACGCCTGGCTAGTGGGAAGTAGGGAACAGACATTGCTGATCCTCCTTGAGATCGACGAACAATAGTGGATGTAATATAGGCCGTTGTGAGTCCTTGTCGCAAACTTTGGCAATTGCCCAGTCAGGATCTTCGTCTGTGGCCGGCGTTGGTACCACTCTGAAATGAGAGCCAATAGGGTTAGCCTTGATCACGCCGAACCAATCACCGATCTTCAAGATCAGTCCGTTTTCATATTGGCTGTCATCGGTAGCCCGTCGGGCCAGCAGGATATGCTGCAGATCGGTGTCGGGAGGATTCTTGGCAGTGAAAACCTCAGCGACGATTGATAAAGGTACTAAAACCTGGCCAACCGCAGACTCGACAAGAATTACCTCGCAGGTGCTATGCCAGACAGGAACCTGAAGGCGTATGCAACGACTGTGATCTGTCGCACCTTCGCTCAGTAATCTGGATTTAAGAGCTGACAAATCATGGGTAACTTGCTGGGTTAGTTTCAGGCCGGGTCGTTGTGTCAGCCCGTCGTCCTCGATGACTATCTGAAGCAGGTTCGAGTCTCGTTCAGCGCTGAGGCGTATGTTACCCACGGTCGCCTTGCCCGCCTTTTTCCGTTCTCGGGGGCTTTGCAGGCTGTTTTCCAGGATATCAGAAACCAGAAATTCGAGAACTCTGGATAAGGGTTCGAGTTGCCTGGTACTGACTTTGATATTGCCAAACCGAGTTAGCAATGAAACCGGACGGCTCTTGTTTCTACCATAGTCGCGGGCCAGTTCGGGCAGGTGGGCCAGCGAAGTAGCTATTTCCACGCCGTGAATGCCCGAAAGCTCGTTGACCATCAGGCGCAACGCCTTGCTCAGATTCGCACGAATATCTTGAATCCGGCTATAACAGGTGCGCTGCTGGTCGCTTTCCTTTTTTAGCTGCTTGCCTAGTTGGGCCAGCAATCGTGACCGTTCCTGGCTTGACTGGGCTGCAGCAATGGCATCGATCAGCATTATTTTCTCAGACAAACGATTTACATATCTATTTAGCTCGCTGGCAACATGCAAGAGTTTGGTTTCAGCTGTGTTGATTTGTTCGATCCAGGCAAGTTCCTTTTCTTCGGCTGATTTTACCAAGGAAGTAATCAAGTCAGAGAGGCCATGCAGCACATGGTTGCTTTGCTCAACTTGGTCTAGCGGTTTGAGCTTGCCCTGGCTGACAAGTGTCCGATCGAGTTCATCGAGGATCCCTTCAATAGAATTCATACCTGCTATAGTGGCCGCCTCCCTGAGGGTTTGAATACGTACGCGGACCTGTTCGACCGGGGGAGGGATTTCGTGTTCACTCAACCAGTTGACTGTTTGGCCGATTTCTTCAGCTAGCGACAGCAGGACTTCGTGATGCAGCTGGGTTGCCAGACTAATGCTCATGCATCGGACTCCGCTTGGGTTGAGCTGGAGGACTGATCGTCCTCGCTTGTTAATAAAACCCGTTGTTTGGCTTCCTCTGCGGCAGCCCGGATATTGTCGAGGATTGCACTGGCGTCGGCTGAAAGTGACTCGATTCCACCCTTGGCAGCTAATTCAGTAAGGTCGCGCATTGAACGTTCGAGTGCCTGTTGAGTTTTTGCAAGATCGCGCGTTACTCCAGCCGGTACTGGACGAGTGTGTTCGGTTTGCTTGAGCAGCTCCAGCATTTCTTCGGAGGTTCTGCTCAAGGCTGCACAGCCGTCTCCAATCGATTGCAAGGTGTCGTTTATAGAAGACAGTGATTCACGATATTGGGACAATTCGTCGGTCTGTTGACGAACGTCGTTGCCTAAGGTTTTGGCAGCCGGACGAATCCGATCCAGTCTTGCATTCAGATCGGACCGTTGACTTTGCAGAGTTTCGCGTATGCCTTCCCACTTGTTGATTGAGGCGAGGCAGTCTGAACTGAGGTCGATAGCTTTTTTTATTGTATCATTCAAAGTTTGCCCTGAACTTTCGACCTGTTCGAGATGGCTCTGAACAGATTCGGACAATTCAAGAATTGATCTTGAAAGCTCACGGGCACTCTCGACAAGTTGCTCCAGGCTCGACCAGGAGCGGGCTTCGGCCGCGATGGCCATGTTGGTCGAGAGTACTTCGACATCCTGGCGCAGAGCTGTAATTCGGTCAGCTTCATTTGAAGTTTCTTTGGTTTTTTGAAACAACAGATGCAGTCCGGAAGCTGCGGCATCGAGTGTGTTTTTCATTTCCTGTTGATCATCTGGTGACCATGAACGCGGGCTGTCTGACTCGACCCGCTCGGCCATTTCCAGGGCAACCCGAGTCAGTGATTCGATTTCAACTCCCAGGATTTCACCCAGAGCCGTATGATCGGAATTTTGTAACGACCCGGGAGCGGTTGCGGAACTCGAAATCTCTATGGCCAGCTTGCCAACGCGCCTGGCGGAATCTTTTAATTGCAGGCCGGCTTGTCGCAGGGCAGCATATCTCTCGGCGGCTTTGTCGAGAAACTGGTTGACTGCCAGGACAAGCTCTTCGGCTTCACCTGAATCGATTTCGGCACGAACTTCAAAGTCACCCGAGGCGGCCTGCTCAATTGTCTGACGTAAAAGGTTCAAGCTGCGTTTTCGTTCGGCATTTAGATCATCGAGTTCCTGCAGCCGGCACATGCGTCCGTTCAGGCGGATCAAAGTGGCCGAAAGATCTTCAACCAGCTTAGTGCCCGCGAAAGTCAAGTCATCAACTTCGTCAGGAGTATCAAGTACCTTGCGGGCGCCCTTGATGACTCGAGTCAAGGGGGCTAGCAGACTACGATGCAAATACAAAAAGAAGAAAATCGCAAGAGCCAGAGCCATGACCGGCAGACCTATAGACAGTACCCAGATGCGGCTCGAAAGCGCTTTGGTGAATGATTGGAGTTGCTGTGGCTGCAATTGCCTGACTTGTGACTGGGTAGACGGTTTGTCATGTTCAACCGCCGGCTTGACTTCCGAGACTTTGAAAAGTGCCAAATAGTTGCTGCCAGCCAGGTCTATCTGGTGCCAGCCGGGCTTGGCTAAAGATAGCGGTGTATCTATTGATGGCAACTTGCTTTTGCTAATAAATACATCAAACTCCTTCTTCTGTTCGGCTGTCGGCTTGGATGGGTTGGTAAGCAATATTGTTTTAGAGTCGGGATCGAGCAGGGCAATCATTTCGAAAGGGCCGCTAAACGCATCGAGCGCTTCTTTCGCGGCGGTATCAGCAGTTACTTCTTCAACGTTTTTACCCTTGAGCAATCCGGCCAGTTTAGCAGCCAGGTTCTCACGACCGCGTCTGATCTCAAGTTCGTGCAGGTCGTTTATGTGTTTTTGCGATATGGATTTCTGTTCCCTTTCGAGTTGAGCCAGTGTTTGAGACAAAGAAGATATCTGACTGTTCTGTTGTTGAATTTTGCTGTCAAGCTCCTGGCTGACTTGGGACGAGTCGTTTTTAATCGGCCACATTAAGAAAAGTGCGACTATCACCGGCGCTAAGCCGACCATGAAAAACCCAAACAGTACTTTCAAGTTCATGCCTTTTAGACCGGGACGAGCGCGATCTTCGGCAATGTTTGGTTCGATATCGATGAAGTCTGGATCGTTCATCAGTGCCTTTCAGTTAGAAGCTTGAATTTCATTTGGACCATAAGGACATCGTTTGCGATTTTCTGACCGGATGATGAGCATTTGGACGAGGGCCGGAAGACTGCTCACAGAAAGCTCCGGGATCAACGGACTATCTCCCCGTCGCGTCCTGAGAAGATCGCTTGCGTATAATCCGGCTGGATAAGAGTCTGTATAGCAGCATGCATACGTCGAACGAGCTGCGTCGGCTGGCCCGTATAATATCTTTAACTGTCCGGCGTCCGTCTACCAGAGTCAAGATACGTTCTTCTTCTGGTTTGAGTTCTATATGTTTCATCACTCCAGTGTTGTCTCGAGTAGGAGACAACACCCGGTCGAAATCATGGATTTCTTTCTCGATCAGGCCCCATTCGTCGACTCGTCTGAAACCCTCCATCAAGATCAAGTCGATCGGGATACTCAGACCGGCTTCGCGGGCTTCGGCCGGGAGTTTTTCACTTACATAAAAAGCAAATTCGCCTTCACCCCAACGCAGGACTTCGTAAATCATTGCTTCAGTTTGCTTTTCTATGGCTGTGGCGAGTTGCTCAGGTGTCAAGTGCCCCAGTTTAACCAGCTGTTCGCCTAATAATTTGTTGCTGCCCCGCCGGCTTTCTAGAAAAACTTCGAGGTCTCGAGACGAAATCGCCTCAACTTCTATCAGGAAACGGCCCAGTAAAAACTCTTCGTCCACATTGCGGGCGCGGGCATAAGCGATAGTCCCTTCCCGCATAAACACTTCAAGATGAGCTTCTCCGCGGGCCATGTGAAGAATACCAGTGTGAGCTTGAAACTTCAGCAACTGGAAGACTTCTCCGGCCGGGATCATGCCAAGGTTGCCGCGGATAGCCGGCTGTCCGTTTGGATCTGATAGATCGGCTTCGGATGGTTTGTCTTCCGGAGTTCGCTGGCCAACTTTCATCAACGGTTCGCTCTTGTCGGATTCGCTTGGTTTTTCGCTGTTATACTTGTCGATAGTGTGCTGAGTCAGCGCTGAAAGAGCATCGGGAGAAAATGGTTTGGTGATAAAATCGACTATGCCCATGGTCTTGACCAGCTTTTCGCCGATCATTTCACCCTTAGCGGACATCAAGACAATCGGAATATCTTCAAATTCATCAGACTGACCGAGTTCTTTGCAAACTTGATAGCCGTTCATGCCTGGCATCATGAAATCTAGCAGAACCAGGTCGGGTTTGAGCTCTTTGGCTTTGGCTATGCCTGCTGCGCCGTCGCGCACAAAGATAACCTCATAGCCCAGGCGCTTGAGGGTATGATCGATGACTTTATGAATTGTCGCGCTGTCGTCAATGACCAGCACCTTACGGGCGGCCATGCTTACCTCGCTATAGGTGATATCTAAAGTTGTTGAACTTTTAGTTCAAGCTCCTGTGAAACATGTAAAAGACTGCTGTCAGCTACCTCGCGCCATTGATGGCCGGGATCGGACATGTCTGCTCCCAACATGACTCCTTTGAAGCGGCCGTGCAGGTGCTTTTGTTGATCGGTTTCATCGCATTGGGGACATTCGAGGATACCCTCACGCAACGAGTAGTGCATGGCGATTCCCTGACAGACCGCCGACATGATCTGACCGTTAGTGATAATAATTGATAATTCAGGGAGTTGCGGGCCAGGATGCTTTTCATTTATTTTAGTCACGGTCTCCTTTAGATAGGAATCAAGAGTTTCGATGTTCAGATCAAAGTCGTTCAGTTTGCCTTCTCTGAACAGAATATCCAAAAACATGTGGAAGGCAATTTCGCTGTCGGTATCGCCCTTGATGTTGCGCGACAGGAAAGGGGGCAATTGTTTGACTATGTCCTCTTTATTTTGATCAAGACCGGGCAAATGACCGACATGGGCAAATAACCATTTTCTGAATCGGAAAGGGTGGGTGTTGGCTTCTTTCCAGGCACCGACGGTTGCCTTACGAATATGAATCAATAGTGTGCTTGAACTGACACCTTCGACCAGTTCAGGGTAGTCGATTTCTGCGATCTTGGCACTCGGGCGTTTCTTCAGGAGAGGCTCATCGTGCGAATAATAGCCAACCCCGATTCCATCGTGCTTGGCATCCTCGTCACATCGAAGAGCCTGGCTAACCTCGTTGATAGCGCAGGGTAGCAAATCTTCATCGTTGCAAACGACTCCCAACATTCGGCACATGCAGACCTCCTACGCTGAAAAACTTCGCTTGTGAGAAGCTAACCGAAACCACCCGATATTTCAAGAGAAATTCATCAGGTTGAATTGGTTGGCGGCTTTCGTAGTTCCTACTTGGTTTCCTTGTCGATCCAATCGATGTAGTCCTGGTGGGCTTCGCGAATCGGCCAGGAAACTATGCAAGGCACATCGTAAGCGTGAAGCTCGTTGACCTTCTCAATCAGTTCTTCCATCAGAGGTTGTTTTGTTTTGGCGATTATTACAGTTTCATGGTCTTCCTGGATTTCTCCTTCCCACCAGTAGAATGAATTGATTCCATCGAAAATGTTCACACAAGCTACCAGGCGGGCGGCGACAAGTTCCTTGCCAATTCGTTGAGCTTCTTCTTTGTTTGAGGTCGTGATGTAGACGGTTCTGTATTTCATTTGCTGTCTCCCAGGCAATGTTTGAGACAATCCTACTCAAGTAGACTGTTTTCGTCTAGCCTGGTTTGGTGGATTGATTGACACAAAAATGCGGAAAAACGGCTACAGAGCCTGAATGTCAGTCTTGATTGTCCTGTAAATACAGGTACTTCTTGGTGGCATGCTGTTTGCTTGGATCTTTATGTCTATTCCTTGTCGACAGGAGCTACTTATGTTCGAAAGAAGCGTTTGCCCAATAGGCTGCCTGGTGGTTGGCTTGTATCTATGTGCTTGTTTCAAAACCACTCCACCTGCGACTATCGAAAAAAATCTGAACCAAAACGAAATCAGCCGTGATTCAACCAGTCAGCCTCCAGGGAATCCGTTGGGCGAACAGGCGGGTGCCTGGCATAATCCGTGTTCAGAAGAAATTCGTTTGGCCAATCAGACGATAAACAATCAAGCCCTGGAGTCGACAACTATCGGTGTTTTACTGCCGCTGAGTGGCCGCTATGCCGCTTATGGAAAAGCGGCGTTGGAAGGCATCAAATTAGGGGCCGGAGTGTTCACAGAACCCGGTCCTGGAGGCCGGGAATTGATCCTCGAGATTCGCGACACGGCTGGAGATCCCGATCAGACTGTCGCTCAACTCGAGAAACTAGTTACCCAGCAGCAGGTAATTGCAGTCATCGGCCCGATCTTCAAAGCAGAAACCCGGGCAGCCGCCAAGAAAGCCGAGGAACTCGAGGTTCCATTGATTACATTAAGCGGCTTGCCGGATATCGCTCAGACGGGCGCATATGTGTTTCGCAATTTCATCACCCTCGAAGCCCAGGCCCGATCGCTGGTGTCCTATAGCATGCAGAAACTGGGCGTTGAAAAGTTCGCCGTCGTATATCCAGCCAATGGTTTTGGTCTGGCCTTTGCTGAAGCCTTCAAGGCAGAAGTCGGCCGCCACAAGGGCGAGATTCCCGTTTTCGAAAGCTATCCACCGGATACTAAGGACTTTAGCAAGACAGTCAGGCAGTTGATCGGCCTGGCTCGCCCGGAAGAAAGACCGGACTATGTTGCCCTGAAACAAAAAATTTACAAAAAATACAAGAAAGCTACTGCCCGCAAACGAGCCTTGAAGAGGCTTGCTCGACGTTTGCCGCCCCTGATCCAGTTCCAGGCCATTTTCGTAGCGGATGATTACCAAAGAGCTGCAATGATTGCTCCGGCCTTAGCTAATGCGAACGTCTTTCTGCACAGCGATGATAAAAACGAAATCAAACGATATAAAAAAGGTCTCGGTCGCAAAAAACTGAAGATGGTATATCTTTTGGGCGGCGAAGGCTGGAACCATCCAGAACTGATTAGGTGGGCCAAGCGATATGTCCAGGGGGCGGTTTTTTGCGATGGTTTTTTCAGCGACAGCAGTCGAGATGTAACACGGCTATTCGTTGATCAATTCAGAGCCAACTACGATCATGATCCCGATATGATCGGGGCGCATGCCTATGACAGCGCCAGGATTCTAAAGACTATAATCGAGGACAAGCTTCCGCCCAGCCGGCTTGAATTGCGCGATCAGCTGTTGGAGTTGAAGGGTTTCATGGGAGTCACCGGCAGGATCTCGTTCGACGAAAATGGCGACGTTGAAAAAGAACTGTTTTTACTAACGGTCAAAAAGAAGAAAATCGTCGAACTGCAAAAAGATCTGCCGGCAACCTAATTGGCAGGCAAAGAAGATTAAATGAATCAGGGTTCTTGATAGGAAATCTTGACGATCAGTAAATCGGTCAGACCTTTAGGGCGCTTGACGGTTGCCCATTCGCCTGCTTGTTTGCCAAAAAGCGCACGGGCCACCGGGGATTGCGAGGAAATGTGGCCTTTCTTCAGGTCGGTCTCATCCGGGCCGACTATGCGGTAAGTTTTTTCTTGACCGTCTTCGTTCTCGATTGTCACCCAGGCACCGAAGTAAATCCGGTCGCCCTGGCTACGCGGCTCGACCACGGTCAGGCAGTCAATCAGTTTTGAAAGATGCCGGATGCGAGCGTCGATTTCTCTGAGACGCTTCTTGCCGTAGATATATTCTGCGTTCTCAGAGCGATCTCCCTCAGCGGCCGCGGCGGATACCATCGCCGTAACCCGGGGACGTTCATCGCTCCAGAGCTGGTCGATCTTTTCTTGCAGGCGCTTGAAGCCCTGGGGAGTAATATGCCGCGGACCCTCTCCGATAGCAGGTTCGGCGATTGGCTCGTCCTGATCGCCTTGATCGTCTTTTACGAATGCTTTTGACATTGTAAGCGATAATTAGCCAAAGGCAGGCTGTTTGTCAAAATAAGTAGTCTGCATAAACACTCAGTAGTCAAACCAGTATTTTCTTTTGATGACAATATCTCCGTGCTGATTGCGGTTGCGGATGTTGAGTTCGCGCAGGCGAAATTCTTGTGAATTCAAAACTTCGCGCCAAAGAGTCGAGCGCGGAGTGTTCTGTAGCTGGCTTAGCCTGGCGGATCTTTCTGCTGCACTAGCTGCCCTTCCTAACATATTGTCGTAAAGATGATCAATGAATTGTTCGTTGCTGACGACAGACTGGGCTTCAACGCCATTCATGACGTCTTCTAGAGCGGTCGGGCGAGCCATGCCGGTGTAGGTAGTTATTTCGGCCGGCCCGGGATCGCGCATCAATAAATCCTGAAAAAGCAAAGTCACGTAGTCGGCGTCGGTAATCAGGTTGTGATACTCGGCGCTGTTGATAAACGCGTTCAGCCTGAGACTAGGATTAAAGGTGCGGAAGGTTCCGCCGAATGAATTGAGCGCGGGTTGATCGGGGTTGCGCTTCAAGTACCAGCGGTAAAGGTTCTTGAAAACATGAGCCTTGCTGATGTACTCGCGGTGCATGTCGTAAACCGCGACAGTATTGTTGCTATTATCGATCAACCAGAACCCGCGGCATGAGTCGGGAGTCTGATTGCAGGTACACGGGGCCCCAGAGCACTCACATTCGTTATCGAAGACTTGCCACCACAAGACGTGTTGGCAACCCCAACCCGCGGCGGCTTCGAACATAGCCGCCGTGCGCAGTTCTCGGGCAGGAGCATCCCAGCCAGATTCATTGTAAGGAAAACCGTATTCGCCGATGTAAATATAGTCTTTGGCCGCTCCAGTCGCGTTTAGACGAATGAAATCGAGAGCGGCAGTGATGTTCTGCTTCATCTGCCCGAGATCGCCGCCGCCCTGAACATCGTAGGCCGAGTATGAGATAGCATCGACATGGATTTCGGGCAGGACTTCATTGGTCATCCGCGGAAGCCCGCTCATGGCAGCCGGCACACAGTTCACTTCGGCGTAAGATAGAGCGTTAACCCCCGGCCCGCCGCAGTCTGTACGTGCATCGATCACGCCGTCGGCCCGGGTATTCAGCCAGTCGATCATCCCTTGAATGCGTGTTTGCGATGGTTCCGGAGGTTGGCTGCAACTGGGCCCGGCCTGTCCCTTGAGCAGCCAGTCGCCTTCCCAGTTTCCCAAAAGGAAAGTCTTGGATGTGTTTTGGTAGTTCGTCAGCAGATAACAGGCAGCCTGGTACATGCGCGTGTAGGCCGTGGTTTGCTCGCTTACAGATAGCCCATCGCCCCAATTGACAGCTGCGTTGATCCAGATCGAGTAGGTATTGAAGTTAGCGTTGAGAACATATTGATAAGAAGGATCGCGGGCCAACAGATCAGCCGGCGAACTGGCCGGCGGACTGAGAGCGTCGAGACAGTATCCATTCGGGCCATTGGGTAGATCAGCCTGGATCTTGATGCTGTCGAATCCGGCAGCTTGCATGCGCTTGGCCGTTTCGACCAGACGCGTGTCGCCGGTAAAGGCGTAGCGGGGATTGATTGTCTGGGTACTTACCCGGGCACAGAAAGGCGGATAGTCTTCGACCGGCCCGATGCCCCCGTCGTCGCC
>JAFDKH010000288.1 GCA_019307065.1 Deltaproteobacteria bacterium | reverse complement strand
TGTCTTGCTCTAAGAGCCCCTCGATAGTCGTAACTTCCCGACCGTCGATCTCGGGGGCCGGGTAGAGACAAGAATTGACCGCCCGGCCGTTGACCAGCACAGTACAGGCCCCGCATTCTCCCTCGCCGCAACCGATTTTGGTGCCGGTCTGGTTGAGCAGATCGCGAAGAAGATCCACCAGGCGCAGGTTCCCGTCGATAGACAGACTGACTTGTGAGCCGTTTAATATGAAAGTGATGTCTGTCTTCATGATGGCTTGATGCCGATCAGTTTTTCAATTGAGCGCTTGACAAAAACTTCGATGATTTGTCGGCGATATTCCTGGCTGGCCCGAATGTCGCTGATTGGCGAAATTATCTTGGCGGCTTGCTTGCCGGCCAGCGCGGCCAGTGACCGGTTGAGCTGCTTGCCCTCGAGAAATTGTTCGACTTCAAAAAGGCGTAAGGCTACCGGGGCTACAGAACCGGCCGCCAGGCGGGCTTTTGTACAGGTATCGTTATCCATTTCGAGTAAAACCGACAGGCTGGCTATGGCCAAATCCATTTTTACCCGGCCTTTTTTCATAAATACCGTCCGGGCATTGGGTTTTGGACTTGGTAGTAAAATATCGGTCAGGATTTCTTCAGGCGCCGCACAAGTCTGGCCGGGGCCGACAAAGAATTCTTGTAAAGGAACTTCGCGGGTTTGGTCGGGACTCTGCAGCCTGAGGCTGGCTTCGTGCACCAGCAAGGGCGTGGCCGTATCGGCACAAGGTGAACAGTTGCACAGGTTGCCGCCCAGCGTAGCTACATTGCGAATCTGCGGGCTGCCCAACTGGCTGGCGGCCTCGACCAGAACCGGAAACTTCTCGGCCAGTTCGGCATGTTCAATGAGATTGCTGATGGTAGTTAAAGCGCCAATCCGGGTGACATCACCCGGCTCGATGCCGCTGAGATTTTCGATATTGCGCAAAGAGATCAGGTCCGCCGGGCTAGATACATGGTTTTTTACCCGCACCATCATGTCGGTCCCGCCGGCAATCAGCTCGGCCTCGGGGCTTACGCGTCTCAGTTCAAAGACCTCTGCCAGTGAAAGCGGACGGTGATAGTCATATCCACTCATGCGACTACTCCATCGTCACGCAATTTCGAGATCTCCGATTCGGACAGGCCGGCTTCGCTGAGCAGGCTGTCGGTATGTTCTCCGTAGGCCGGTGCAAAGGGAAGCGTCCGGTTGACTTGTTCGAGATACTCGGTGGTCACGGCCGCAGGCGGCAAACGGACAGTCAACCCGTCCGGGCTAACTGTCTTGAGCGCCGCTTTGGCCACAAAGGGAAGTTGACTGACCTGTTCGATCGGCGTGATCGGCGAATGCGGGATGCCGGCTTCGACCAGGACGCGGCTGACTTCGTCCGACGGATGCTTTATGGTAATCGCCTCGATGGCTTGATGCAGCTCTTGTTTGTCTTTACGGCGGCCCTCGTTGGTCTGGAGATGCTCATGGTCCAGCGAGGCAAACATAGCTTGTTTTACAAAGCGGGCCCATTGCACGTCCGAGCCAATCGCCATATAGACGAAACCGTCATTCGACTTGTAGGCGTTGACCGGAATGAACTGGCGGTGCTGATTACCCGATCGTTTCAGTTCGGCTGCTGGGCTGCCCATGTCGAGCATCGGCAGGAAAGTGTGCAGCCAGGAGACCGCCGAGTGGGCCATCGAAACATCGATTTGCATACCGCGGCCTGATTGAGCGCGTTCGATCAGGGCCAGGAGAATCTGGGTAAAGGCCTCGTCGCCGGCTTTGAGGTCGATAATCGGCGGGCCGCACTGCAAGGGCGGGCCGTCGGGCTGGCCGGTCAGGTCCATGTAGCCGCATAAAGCCTGCATGACCGGATCGTAGCCGGGCACTTTTGGATTTGCCAGGCCCATGGCCGATATGCAGCACCAGATCAGATCTTCTTTTTGGGCTTTCAAAGTTTCGTAATCGATACCCAGCCGGCTATGGCGTTCGGGCATAGTGTTGTTGCAGAAAATGTCAGCCTTCAGTTCCCGAATCAGGCGTTTTAGCAGATCTTGACCCTGGGGATTCTTGAGGTCGATCGCGATGGCTTCTTTGCCTGCATTCGGAGCTACGAAATAAGAGTGCCGATCCTGGCCGGCTATCGGGCGGCCGATGAAACGGTTTGGGTCGCCCTTGGATTTACGGCCCTTGGCCGGGGTCGGTTCGATTTTGATCACTCGCCAGCCGAGGTGCACCATGCGCAAGGTTGCATAGGTCATGGTCAGGGCTTGTTCGACACTTAATACGACTTGCGGTTTCAAAGTTTGTCTTTCCTCTTCCGGATTGTTCTAAAACCTGACTGGTTCGCAATATGTTCCGAATACGTCTTTGAGTACTTTACAGACTTCGCCGACGGTAGCATAGACTTCGACGGCGTCCATGACCGACGGCATCAGGTTTTCACCGGAGGTGGCGGCCGCGCGAACTTTTTCCAGAGTTGCATCGACTTCAGCCTGGTCTCGCCGACGGCGAACATCTTCGAGACGGGCTATCTGTTTCTCGGCTTCGTCCTCCCGGTAAGGATGGAACTCGACGTCACGCTCTTGTTCTTCTTCGGTGAAGCAGTTGACCCCGACTTTTTTGAACTCGCCCGAGTGAATACGTTTTTCTTGTTGATAGGCTTGCTGGTTGACGGCCGCTTGCACCCGGCCTTCGGCGACTCCTTTAATGATGCCGCCCTGGCTGTCGAGTTCGCGCATGATATCGACAATACACTGCTCCATTTGATTGGTAGTCGTTTCAACGAAATAGGAGCCGGCCAGAGGGTCGACTGTGTCGCATAGCCCGATCTCGTGCATCATGATCTGCATCGTGCGCAAAGATAGTTTGGCGGCGTGCTCGGAAGGAATCGTATAGGCTTCGTCGTACGAGCAAAGCGCCATGGTCTGCGTGCCGGACAGGGCGCTGGCCAGGGCATAGTAGGCCCCGCGCACGATGTTGTTTTCGGGCTGCTGAATCGTCAAGCCGCCCCCGCCGCCGCCGGCGATCATGCGTAGCTTCATGGCTTTGGGGTTGCTGGCGCCGTACTCGTTTTTGAGAATCTTGGCCCACAGGCGTCGGCCGGCCCGGAACTTGGCGACTTGTTCCCATAGATTACCGTGAATGTCGAAATTGAAGGTAATTCCGGCAGCCAGCGAATCGACTTCCAAACCGCGCGCCAGGCCGTGATCGATATAAGCCTTGGCGATTGCCAGGCCATAGGCCATCTCCTGGGCCGGGTTGGCGCCCGACTCGCGAATGTGATAGCCGCAGACGCTGACTGGGCTGTATTTTGGAACGTTATTGGCGCAGAACTCCATGGTGTCGCCGACCAGTCGAATGGATTCTTCGACCGGAAAAATCCAGGTGCCGCGCCCGATGAATTCCTTGAGAATGTCGTTCTGACAGTTGCCGCGCAGGCTGGCCAATTCGAAACCGCGCTTGCGGGCCATGGCGAAGTACATGGCCATGATGGCGATCGCCGAGCCGTTGATTGTCAGAGAGACGGTGATTTTATTCAAGTCGATCCCGTCGAAAGCCTCTTCCATGTCGGCCAGTGAATCGACCGCCATGCCGACCCGGCCGACTTCGGCCTCGGCCATTTCGTCGTCGGAGTCGTAGCCGCACTGAGTCGGCAGATCGAAAGCCACGTTCAGGCCGGTCTGCCCGTTCTCAATCAGCCACAGAAAACGTTCGTGGGTTTCGGCGGCTGTCCCGAACCCGGAGTACTGTCGCATCGTCCAGGGACGCCGCCGGTACATTTCGGGGTGCACCCCGCGAGTGAAAGGATAGCTGCCCGGCAGGCCGATATCGTCCCAGCCGCCGCTCTGGTCGACATCTTCTGACGAATAAACGGGGTTGATCTTGAGGCCGGATTCCCAGTAAAGCGGGGCTAGTCCTTTTTTCTTGTCGCTCACTTGGTCACCTTGGTTTGAATGAATTTTACTATTTGATCGAAATCGGAGCCAGTCGGGAAGATGCCCGCGATGCCCAGCTGGTTGAGTTGCTGGTGATCGCGGCGCGGAATATTGCCACCGACGAACAAGGGCGCGTCGTCGAGACCCTTGGATTTCAGCTGGTCGACTACTTTGCGACATAGTGGCAGATGGGCGCCCGAGAGTATCGAAAGACCTATTGCGTCGACGCCTTCTTCCAGAGCGGTTTTGGCGATTGCCGCCGGAGATTGGCGCAGGCCGGTGTAAATGACCTCCATGCCGGCTTCCATCAGGGCGCGACAGACCAGCTTGGCACCCACGTCGTGGCCGTCGAGGCCGGGTTTGGCTATCAACACGCGAAGGGGTTTGCTCATCTTCTCCTCCGGAAATAATCAGGTAGCGTTGAAGCAGTATCGAATGACCGCTTTTTTGTCAACCTGAGTGAGTCCGGCTGATCTTAGCGGTCGTCGATCTCGACCTTGTTTTCATCGATCAACAGGTGGATCTTTTTAGTTCTTCTGGCCAGCCTCTTGTTGCTCTTCAATGCAGACGTGGCGTAGTTTTGAATCTCTAGTTCCAGGTCCCAGACCTTGTCGGTTTCCTTGCCGGCGAAAGACAGCCTGGTGATCTCACCGACCACACCGAGGTCGTAGGCGTGGATCAGCGGCGCTTCGTCAAAGCTGCTGGTCACCAGAACGTAGTGATGGGCGCATACCTGGTGGGTCTCGGGGATGCAACTTCCCGAGACACTGAAGGCGTAGAGCCGTATCACCAGCAGCGGGCTCTTGATGTGTTGCATGCTTCCAAGGGCGGCTGCCCGGATGAGCACTTCGCGGGAAGCCTCAGCGACTTTCAGCTCGATGTTGCCCGGGGTTCTGGCCTGCTGGGCCTGGACCTGGCCGAAAGCGCCCAGCAGGCAGAAAATCATTAAGTATTTCGCTTTCATGGACTAATCCTCCTTCGTGCCCGTGTTTCTATTACTAAGATATATGCTATATAAATATAATTATGAAGACCGGCGCCAGAATCAAGTATCAAGCCTCCCCAGATGACCTGGTTATCGAAATCGACGAGTTTTGCATCGAAACCTCGGCCCGTCGGCTTCACCAGTATTTCTTAGAAGAGATTCTTGCCGAGCAGTCCCCAGGACCTGAGCTCGAAACAGCCTGCGAGCTTCTCAGGCAGTTTTTAGAGCAAGAAGATTTTGCGACTATTCGCTCGAACGATAACGAATTGGTCGGACATCAGCGGGCCCGGGTACGTATCTTTCGCGATCAATGCGGACGAGTTCGCTGGGCCAAGCTCTAGTTGATAGTCTCCGCTGGGCGCGCGAAGAAAAGATCGTGAGATATTAACCTACATGGGAGTGTGAAACCTACTTGTGGTGCCGAAACCTACAGCGACAGTTGGAGAAAAATAAGATAGGGACTCCTTATT
>JAFDKH010000016.1 GCA_019307065.1 Deltaproteobacteria bacterium | reverse complement strand
GGCCAAGGACGGCTATGATCTGGTTCTGGTTGCCCGTCGGCAAAAACGTCTCGAATCACTGGCCGCTCAGATGACCCAGCGGCACCAGACCCGTTCTACAATTCTGCCTGTCGATCTCAGTCTCGAGTCGGGCGTAAGCGAAATCGAGAGATACATCTCAACCGGCGCGGCTTTAAGCATGTTGATAAACAACGCCGGCTTTGGAACACGCGGCAATTTCGTCGATGTCGACTCTCAAAAAACGATCGACCAGATAAAACTCCACGTCCTGGCCAGTGTCCGACTGACCCGCGCCGCCTTGCCGTCCATGGTTGCCGCCGGGCACGGCCAGATAATAAATATTTCTTCGCTGGCTGCTTTTTTCACCTCGAGCAACTACACGACCTATTCGGCCACCAAGTCATACCTGAACATGTTTACCAAAGGCCTGGCCACCGAGTTGGCCGGAACCGGGGTTTCTGCCCTGGCGGTCTGTCCCGGCTTGACCCGCACCGAGTTTCTCGAAAGTCCCGAATACGCTGATTTCAAATACGAACAAATCCCGTCCTGGATCTGGATGTCGGCCGGGGACGTCGTTGATCAATCTCTAGCCGCCATCGAAAAAGGCCGGGTGGTCTTCATTCCGGGCGTTTTTAACCGGTTATTCGTTAATGTAATGAACACTCCAATGGCCGGCAAACTCGTCGGCCTGGCAATCGACCGCCTGAGTCGGCGGGCCCTATTTTAGGGCGATTGACCACTAGTATTTCTTTTAATGCTCAAGTTTCGAAAATGTATACCGATTATTATTATAGCTGTTCTTGTTCGGAGTATGTAACTGTCGTTTAGGCGACGAAAATGATGATACCAAAAATATCCGACTCAGATTCGAAACAGAGCGACATGCCTCAGGGTCTTTTGCAACGCTTTCTATTTGGCGACTGGTGTAACTCTGACGACTTCGAGCAGCGGCGCAAGTCTTTATTATTACATACCCTATCAGTTGTCGGGATTGTGGTAATCACGATCGTTGGTTTCATATTCCCGGACTACTCCAATAAACTGGCGATGATCGCCGATATAGTCGCGGTCGCATTGCTGGGGCTGAATCTAGTTTTATTGCGCTGGACCAAAAACCTGCAACTGGCAATGGTTGTAGCCACCTTAACGGCTGGAGCTTTACTATTTCAGGTTTTTGCGACTGCTTCAGGTACTCAATCGGCAATGTTTCTTTGGACCTATACCTACCCCCTGGCGGCCTTTTTCCTGGTCGGGTACAGGTGGGGACTTGTGTTTGTATCAATCTTCACTACGGCAATTTTTGTGACCATCTTTGTCAAGGGCGATAGCTTGACTATCTTAACTGTCGATCCGCTGTTCTTGAAGAGGTTTACAGGTTCATATTTTGCGGTAACTATTTTGGCGTTATTCTTCGAACGCGCCCGTCACATAACCCAGATCAAATTGACCGGCGAAATTCAAGTTCGCCGACAAACCGAAGTAGAGCTCGTGCGCGCCAAAGAAGTAGCCGAAGAAGCCAGCCACTTCAAGAGCGACTTTCTGGCCAAGATGAGCCACGAGATCCGCACGCCGATCAACGGCATCATCGGGGTTTCTCATCTACTGCTCGAACACAAACTGGAGCCTGCTTACCAGCAACATGCCGAAGTGATCGCCAGCTCTGCAGATAGTCTACTGAGTATCGTCAACCAAATTCTGGATCTCTCCCAGGTAGAAGCCGGCCGGATGAGTCTTGATCTGAAACCCTTCGATCTGTCAGGCCTGATCACCGACCTGGTAGAGTTGCATCGCCCGCGAGTCGAAGCCAGGGGCCTCGAGTTGCAGATTGGTCTACCGACAAATTTATCTCAGCTTGTAATTGGCGACTCGATGCGAATCAGGCAAGTGCTCGAGAACCTGATTGGTAACTCAGTCAAATTCACTCCGGCTGGTTCCATACGACTCGACGTCGCGGCTGAAAACTTTGCTGGCGCGGCTGTCGATCTGTGTTTTACGGTAGCAGACACGGGGATCGGCATCCCGACCGACCAGCAACAGGCAATATTCGGTGAATTCATTCAAGTCGAAAAAGGAACAAGCAAGTATTTCGGAGGAACAGGTCTGGGTCTGGCAATTACACAGCAATTGCTCGAATTGATGGACAGCAAACTCACCCTAACCAGCCAGGTTGGACAGGGCTCGACTTTTGAGTTCCATCTGAAACTTGGGCTAGCTGACTCGCTCGACCAGCCAAAAAACCAGCCGTTGCTAAAACCAGATTTTTCTACAGCCCGCATATTGATTGCCGAAGACAACGAAATCAATATGAAAATCACAATGCATATGCTGAAAAAACACGGGTTCATTGCCGAGAGCGCCAGCGACGGCATCCAGGCCCTTGATCTATGGAAGCAGCATCAGTATGACTTGATTATCATGGACTGCCAAATGCCAAACATGGACGGGATCGAGGCAACCAAGACAATTCGAAAACAAGAACCGGCCAACTTACGCATTCCTATCATTGCTCTAACTGCCACCGCCATGGAAGCAGACCGCCAGCGCTGTCTGGATGCCGGAATGGACGACTTCTTGTCCAAACCGATCGATGAAGGCTCGCTGATCCGCATCACGCGAAAACATCTCAAGCTCAGGGTTAGTTAGTTCGCCGGCCAATAACCCGAAGGCTATAAAAACAAACAAAAAAAACAGCCTGAAAAACCCAAATTTCACCGTCTGTTGGGACAGGACCCAATGAATGAGGTGAAAAATGAGGGGCGCAAACAGATCGAGATGGGCTATCTTCGCCACGGCCGGCCTGATCTTCGTAACGGCTTCCTGCCAAGTAAACGAGTTGGTTTCTTTAACTGGTGAACACAAGCTGGTTGTCGAGGTTCCCGCGGACGTCGATATCCTGTTCGTGATCGACAACTCGGGTTCTATGAAAACCAAACAGCCCTACCTGGCCGGAATGCTGGCCGACTTCGTCGATATAATGAAACAGCGCGGAGTTCCTGGACGATACCAGATTGCCGTGGTGACAACCGGCATGGAATCCGAGGGATGCCCGCGTTGTGGTCCGGCGGCCTTACAATCCTGTGTCAACCAGACCGGCGAGAACGGGCGCTTCCAGGACCTGGTCGGCGAGATCTCCTTCAATGGCGAGGCCGTAGCCGAGCCAATTGTCGATGAGAGTTGCCGAGTGGTCGGACACGACCTCGGTTGCTTTTACGACATGCAGACCTCGCGTGGAATAGCTGTAGTGAATCCGAACGGCTGCGGTTACGAACGGGGATTGGCCGCCATGCGGAATGCCTTGGGTAAATCGCTGGTGGATCGTTACAACGCAGGATTTCTGCGTGATAACGCCAAGCTGGTTGTGGTCGTAATCAGTGACGAAGAGGACTGCGGAGAAAACGGTGACGTGGCTGAAAGGATTCCCGGCGTCGAGAGCCGAACCTGCTACTATGCCGCAAAGGGAACCGGGCCGGACGACTCCCGGTCCCACATCGATGATCCGGCTTCAAAAACCTACAAGTTGGCTCCGGTCGACGAATATTTTCATTTCCTGCTGGCGATCAAGAACCATACGCCCGGCATGACGCAGTTTGTTGCCATCGTGGGGATCACCGATCCGGGTGATCCTCTAGCCACCGCCATTGAGTTTGAAAATAACGACGCCAATGCCAATATTCTGCCGGCCTGCCGGATACCAGGCTGCGAGGGTGGAATGGAGTGCGAAGCATTCCCGGGCACGCGTTACATCGAGCTCGCCCGAATGTTCGGCCTGGGGCGAGACGGGATGGTAGAGAGCATCTGTCAAAACAACTTCGCCGACACGATTACGCGCCTGGCGGAATTCACAACCTTCCCCAAGCGCTTCAGGTTAAAGGGCAGCCTCACCAACAGATCCTCACTTCACCTGCTGGTCAATGACTCAATTGTGCCGCCTTATTCCTGCAACACCAAAGACTACCTTCAGGAGTGCGCCGGAGCCGGTGACAACTCCTGCGGGAAGGACCTTGCCTGTGTCACCACCTGGAACATCCATCAGGACGCCGACATCTCAGCCGAGTCCGAGTCCGAAAATGTCCTGGTGCTCGCCGATCACTTCAATCCAGCCGCCCTGTCCGAGCTCTCCCGGATTCGCATCGAACTGATCCAGGTCACGGATTGAACTGACTAGAAATCCAGCCTGAATGTGTGGGCCTTCGTGTCCGGACCGTTGAATGAAAGTACCAGCAGGTTTGGACGTGAGTCATCCTGAATAACACCGCTAACTCCGGTGATATCCACCGCGCTCGCCAGGAAGCCATCGGGAATTACGAAAACCAGGGTCTGATTAAAATCGGCAACAGTCTTTACGCTTCCGGTCAGCTGGCGAAGTGCCGGATCATAGTGACAGTCTTCGACTATCCCGGGACCCATCAGCAGATGGCGATTGGTGCTGAGAAAAGTCGGTTCTTGGGGCTCTTCTATCAGCTTGACCACTCGCGCAGTGTGCGGCTCTAGCTCCAACTCGAAAGAACCCTGACTGATGCCCAAGTAACTATCGGTCCAGAATTCATAGGCCAGGTAGTTGCTGTTCGGGTCCAGACCCAACGAGCCTAAATCTACCGTGTGGGTTACCGGCGATGTGTCGGCGCGCTCTGAGTAAGGATTGACCGTCAAATCGCGATTGGAGCCCCAGTGAAACAATCCGATCAGCTGACCGTCGGAGTCGGGGTATTCAAGATGCCAGATCTCGGGAAACTCTTTTTCAAACAGATCTGTCGGGCGGGCGGTCAAGCTGGTTAGTGGAAGAATCCGGCGATAAGCATCAGCTTGCTGCGGGGTGAGCGTGCGGGCATCTTCACCCAGCGAAATCATGCCGCCTGATAGTGAGGCCATAGAAATGAAAGCTCGCGATTCTTCCTGGCTGAGATCCCTGAAGTAGATCTGATCGTGGTGGTTGTACCAGATACGTCCGTTCATCCAATAGCGCCGGGCGGCGGTGCGAACAACCGGCTTGATACCCTGGGCCCCAATACCGCCAGCGGTACTGTAGCCTTCACAATCCGGGCCACCCTCCCAACACGGCCAGTCGTCGAGGCCCAGGCGGAACCCGTCTACCAGGCCGTAGTTTGGAAAGCACATCGAAATGTTGATGAAGTAGATATCGTCGCCCAGGGCCGCATGAAATTCACGAATCGCATTGCGGTATAAGGCGTTGGGTGTCTCGACTAGATCCGGTTCAAGATCGGCAAACAAAGTGTAATAGGCAAAATCCATTTTTACGTTATCGAAGCCCCACTCCTTGATTTGCCGGCCCAACGAAGAAATATGTTCGAGCACTTCAGGATTAGACAGGTCGAAAGGATGCATCTCGGACCCCATCAAGACTGTTCCCCACATATCCTTCTCGGCAAACCAATCGTCTTTGTGTTGCTGGTAAATTAATGAACTCTCTTCGGCTGTCAGGGGCGCAAACCAAAGTTCCGGCCGGATACCTTCTGCGGCAATAGCAGCCGCAACCGATTGCAGGCCGGACGGAAAAGTATCTTTCGGGATCCAGTCGCCCCAGCTGGCCTGCCAGCCCATGTCGATTTGCAGCGAGTCAAGACCAAAGTCTTTGAACCAGGCCGCCAGGGCCCGGGCATTTTCTAGAATGAAGGCCTCGGAGATATCGGTGTTTTCATACGAGGTATACCAGGAATCCCATCCCGAATGAGGATGGGGCGGCAACTGAATATTCCAATGCTCGGCAATCCGGTCTGCATAGCTCTCGAGTGCCTCAAAAGGCGTCTTGGCCCCCAGGATAAATACAGCCTGGCCCCCGGAAATGCTCTGGCCCGGCTCGACCGAAACCGGTTTGGGATAGCGGGCTTCAGCCTGTAAACAAGTCAGCGATTCCTTGCCTGGTTCGCCGGCCAGGGCAATCAGCGGAGTGGCCCAGCCGAATTCAACAAATCCGGCCAGGAGCGATTCGCCCGACTCGAGGTTGTGGGTGACGGCACTGCCGTTGGAATACGACGAGTGCGTTAGAAAAAGCGGGTTCTCGTAAGGATCGGTAAGCTCAGTGTCACCGGGATGTATGGCAACATAGTAATCGATGATTTCGTCCGTTCCGTTCTGGAGAATCCTGACCTGGCCGGCATGCCCGCCGACTTGCAGGCTCCCGCCTTTATCGGCGCTCAACCGGAATGGATAGATCTTGCGCAGCTCGACTGCCTGATCCGAAGGGTTTTCGAAGTCGGTTTCGAGCAACAGGGCGTCGGGATCGAGAATAAAACGCGCGCGAACCTCGATAGCGCCGGCCGTCTCGGCAACACACTCAAAGACGGTTTGCCCTTCCGGCGACAGGCTGCGTTCACAATTCATTTGATGATTCAGCGAAGTTTGAATGCGAACACGATCCTCGACAATCACTTCGACGGCAAAGTGCAATCTGCGGGCCTCGACATCGTCGACCACTGAGCGCAGATTCCAGGCTCCGCTGGCGGGCAGAAGCTCGAGTTGGTACTTCTCGGTCTGGGCAATGAAATCATCCTGGTCGGGTTGGCTATCTGAGCAACCGACAGCGCAGGACAACGAAAGCCAACAGCCCAGCCATATTATCGAAGTTCGCATGGAAACTACTCAGATCTGGAAGCCGAAGCTCAGCAATGGAAGACCCATCGGCATGTACTTCATGAATGTCCAGGTATCCTTACCGGCCGGCCAGACGAAGCTAATGTCTCCATAGAGCATCTCGCCGTGGATGCGGATGCCGTACAGAACCAGCCACAGCATGGCGTCACTGCCTCCTTCCACGGTCGGCAAGAGCGGAGGCGTAACCTCGAGGTTGAAGCGCACCATTTCACTCAGGCGCACCGAAATGCCGAGGTGCGGTAGCAGCAGCGCCTCGGTCTCATTGCCGCCCTCGTTGCTGTCGGCAAACAGGGTGGCCCCCATGGCCATCAACCCGCAGTTGAATATAAAACGATCGTTACCAAGGGTAAGAGACGGCCCCCCGCCGTAGAAAAGCACCTGGACGTCGACACCGTCTATGTAGGGAATGAAAAACCCGGCGGTTATGCTCCCGCCCAGCCAGACGTTATCCGACAACCTGAAACCCAGCCGCAGACCGGGAGCCAGGGCTACGACCGTGATCGGCAACAAAACCTGTAATCCCAGGCCCACCTGGTCTGACAGGCCGTATTCCAGTTGCCAGAAACCGATGTCGTGGGCCGTGGCGTTGAAGACGCCCTGAGGGCGGGGGATGGCAGTCGGCAGGAAGACGATCCGCCCGGCATCGGGATAGTTTATTCCGCTCACTTCCCCGGTGGCAATAACAGGCGTCGCGGCCTGCCCGGGCCCGGTTGTGAGGCCGGGGGCTTTGTCCCCGGTTACCTTCGGCGGCCAGGCGATCTGCTGGGTGAAACGGTAGCTTGCGGCGGCTCGAGGCATTGTTTTTCGCGAGATCAGATCGTTCAGGCACCGGCGCGTCTTGGGTAACAAGTCGGGCGCGACGTTGGCCAACCCGGCCGAGCCGTCAGCCGCAACCTCGATCTCGAGCGTCAGTCTCTCGGGCTGGGGCTTTACGCCGGCCAGGCAATCGACAAGCTCACCGACGATTTCGCCGGAAAGGAGCATTTTAAGCGCCTCTACCTTGGCAGCAAAGTTCGGTTCAGCGGAGTAGGAACTTGCGGGAATAGATAAGAGAAAAAGACTGATTACGACCTTGGTCATCGGACCATTCGTGCTTTTCATGACGTTCGCCCCATCGAATATGAAATATTCAAGAGAATACACTTTTTACAATCTCCAAGTCCAGCCGCGACATCCTGCGCCACTATCGACAGATACACAGCTAAGCTGTAAAGTAGTCAAATCATGCAAACGCTAATCCAAAATATCTTTGTTGTGGCCGTCTTTAGCCTGCTGCCTCTGGGCACCTGGAGTTGCGGCTCAGGCGACTCTGGTTGTCCCGACGGTCAGATTGATTGGCAGGGCGAATGCCTCAGCGACTCTGATGGTGACGGGTTTCCCGACGCACACGATAACTGTCCGAGTGTGCCAAATCCGGATCAGGCCGACATTGACTCAAACAACATCGGCGATGCTTGTGAAGAACTGGACCAGGATGGCGATGGAGTCGCCAACTTAGACGACAATTGCCCGGTAATCCCCAATCCCGATCAGGCCGACTGGGACGAAGACGGCCTGGGCGATGCCTGCACCTTCTCAAACGGCACAATAGATCACCCTTTTATCATTCCGGTTAACGGCGACCAGGTGGTCTACCAAGACATGCGCGATACGACAGAATCCATATCCGATATAGTCGACGCTTACCCGCCCAACGCCCTGGACGAGTCAGGCCCGGAGTACTTCTACTTGTTTCGCCTGACCCAAGCGATGTCGATCTCGGCCTGGATCGATTTTCCAGAGCCTGAAGGTGTCGATATTGATCTGCATTTACTGGCCTCTTTCGACCCGCTCGAATTAATCGAACGCGATCATTACAACCTGATGGCCACCTTGGAACCCGGGGTTTACTACCTGGTGATGGACTCTTTTGTAGATGCCGGGGTCGAAAAATCCGGGCCTTACCATCTGCAGGTGGAAATGAGCGTGTCCCACGCCGGAACCCGAAACGATCCAATTCCGTTGGGAGATCCCCCGGGCGAGGCGTTAGCGGCCCACTATGTCTTCACTGATGTGCGTGATACCAGCCTGGCCCAGTCCGATGAACTGGACAGCTATCCGCCCAGCGCCGTCGATGAATCCGGCCCCGAGTATATCTACACTTTCAGCCTGACCCAGCCGTCGCGGTTTACGGCTGATCTGCTATGTCCCGAACCGGACGGGGTCGACATCGATCTTCACCTGCTCGACTCGCTCGATCCACTTTCTCTGATCGTTCGCGGCGACCGAAATATCTACGCCGAGCTTTCAGCCGGCACTTACTACCTGGTAGCCGACACCTTCGGAGGCTCCGGCACGGCCCTGACCGGCCGCTATACTCTGGATGTGACGGTCCGGCCGCAAACGCCCGAAATCCAGGACACATTCAACGACTACATTCTGGCCGCGGTAGATTCTGTGTATGCCGACTACGGGCTTCTAGGCTACGCCTCGGCCGCCCTGACCCACGACATTGCCTATGGCTCCTACGGCATGATTGAAGCCACGGCCCCACCGCGAACAATGTGTGTCGCGGCCGCCCTCGAAGTAATCTTGACCGCCATGCAACTCTATGAAGACGACACCGGCGACAGCAGCGTTTGGGATTTTTTACAGCGGAGGTCTTTCGCAAGCTTAGGTGCAGGAGATTTGCGCGGCCACGTCTGGGTCAACCACGATCTGAATGCCGGCGGCACGAGCGATGCCGTGCGCCACTTCGGCATGGGCATGACGGTCCCCTTTGAACAGTTGCGCCCCGGCTCATTCATCAACCTCAATCGCACCAACGGGACCGGACACGCAGTGATTTTCTTAGCCTTCATCGACATCGCCGGAGTCGAATCGGACAGCTGGCACGCAGACGTTATAGGCTTCAAGTACTTCTCGTCACAAGGCGGCTACGACGCCGGCAGCGGCGGCTTCGACTACCGCTATGCCGTCTTCGATGAATTCGGCGAGCCGACTATGCCTTATCGGCGCGACCTGCATGTGATCTACTCGACCAATCAAGTCTACTTGAATACCGGAATGATGTATCACCCTTCAAAATGGCTGGTCACCGGCCAGGTGCTCGGGCTGCGCAGCTACTCGCTCGATAGAGAAACAATCTACTCTGTCTTCGACGAAGAATATTTCAACGGCGTGACTTTCGATGACTAATCTGTAGGCACCCTGTTTGCAGCAGATTGTAGAATATTCGGATAGAAGAATCGTCGAAATGAACACAGTCGGCAGGAGGAGTCCAAAATGAGTCACATTTCAATTAAATCATACGCCTTTTCTATAGCCATGATCCTGATAGCGACCTTGCAGGTCGGCTGCGGCGCTTCCGGCGGGTCCAATGTATCTTTTGGCGGCGCCCAAGACATCGGTCAGTTTAGAAAAATTCTCAACGATGGTCAGATCCCGGCATCCAACACGCTGGATGCCAACGGTTTCTTCTCCGAACACTTCGTCGAATTACCGGAGGCAGATTGTGCCCAGGTTCTCTGCCTGCACGGCATGCTGGCCATCGACGACAGCTTCATCGGCATCAGCGACGACAAACTGACCCTGCTGGGCATCGGCATCAACTCAGCTATCGATCCGGAAGACATCGACCCGCCGCCTTTTGATCTGGCGGTGGTGGTGGACGCCTCCGGATCCATGGCCGATGAGGACAAGATTGTCTATGCCAAAGAAGGCCTGCACAGCCTGGTGGACGCCATGCGCGTCGGGGATCGGCTGGCCATCATCAGCTACAGCACCGGGGTGAGCCTGGTTCAGGATCTGGTGACCATCACAGATGACATCCGCCAGGAACTGCACACGGTCGTCGACGACATTCAAGCCATGGGAGCCACCAATCTCTATGATGGGCTGGAACTTGGCTTTCTCTCATTGCTGAGTCAAGCCTTGCCCGATCGACCGACGCGGGTCATCTTGCTGAGCGACGGCCTGCCGACCGTGGGCGTGACCTCGGCCGCGGCCATCCAGGAGATGGCCTATGGCTACATCCTGGACGGGGTAGGCCTGACCACCGTGGGTGTCGGCAGCACTTTCGACGTAAACCTTATGCAGGGCCTGGCCGAGATGGGCCAGGGTAACTACTACTTCGTCGAAGACGTCCGGGCGATCCACGAGGTCTTCATCGAAGAGCTGGACTATTTCTTAGGAACCATCGCCGTGGATCTGCAGTTGGAGATCCGGGTCAACCCGGCCTTCCAGATCCTGCGCGCCTACGGCTGGGACTACGAGCAAGATTACTACCTGAACGCGGTCCGGGTGCGCATCCCCAGCTTGGCCCTATCCTCCCGAAGCGGAGAGGAGGAGCCGCCCGAGGGACGCCGGGGCGGCGGTTCCAACTTCTTTGTGGAGATCCGCCCCATCATCGATGGTGATCTGGACGGCTGGGATCCACTGGACGTAGCCCAGGTAGATTTCCAGTATCGGCCCGCCGACAGCGATGAAGTTCAAAGTGAAAGCCAAGTCATCCGATCAGCCTATCCCCCGGGCGAGGTGAACGCCTTCGGCGAGTACTACTCCGTAAGCAACATGGAAAAAGCTTTCGCCGTTTTTGCCATGTACAACGGGCTCTTTGTCGCATGTGCTGCAGCCGACTACAACTATCACAGGGCCCTGTGGAACCTACTGGCCCTGGAAGAAAGTGCCGTAACCTGGAACGCCGAGCGCGCCGACGAGGACATCAAAGCCGACCTGCAGTTGGTAGCCCAGTTCGCCCACATCCTGGAGACCAAAGGCGCCGATGCAAGCAAATACGACCCCTATGCCAGCTACTCGGGCTGCAGCACATCGGGAAATCAAGCCGGTTGGGCCTGGTCCCTGCTCTTGTTGTTGGGACTTGCGCGATTCAGACAGCTCAGAAACCAATGAGCACATCCTGGCTGGCGTGAGTCCAGGGGGACGCTGGCACCTCGTTTGGGAAATGTGGTAATATCCGCAGCGTGGGGCACACTACTCACGACAAGAGGTGGGCATGATTCGTTTTGTGAGCTGTTGTTGGCTGGTGGCCGTTTTGTTTTCGCTCGGTGCCTGCGGAATCGAGACTGACCCGGCCAAGCGGGCGCCGGCTTCGCTGGTTCAAGCCCTTCAGGTGCAGTACGACAGCACCGGTATCCACTACATCGAATGGGAGGGGACCGACATCCTTGCTGGAGTGGGAGGCTACTACATCATCGGCTCTTGCACCGGCGCAGATGACGAGAATCAGAACGTGATTTCTTTAGGCAGCGATGGGCAAACCCTGCACTCGCCCGGGGTCTGCCCCGGGGCCCCCTTCAGCATCCAGTTCAGCGGCACTAACCCGATCCAGGTGAACATTTCTGTCGGCCCCCTGCCGGTGGACTACCGTGCGCTGAGCGTACCCTTCGATCCCACTATGGCTTACTTCGATAACTTCCTGATCAGCACCAGCAGCTACCTGGTCGGCTGTGCCAACACCTGGACGGCGGTGAGCGGATCGGGGGGACCTTTCTCGTCGATTCCCCAGCCCTGCGTGATCCCCGGCCACGGGGCCGTGGGTCTGGCCCGGATCAGCAATCCGGGACCCGGATGGTGGGGCGAAATATCAGGCAGCGTGGTCACCGTGCGACGTACCATCCTGTCCGGCGACGTGCAGGAGGCGATCTTCGTCAACCACCCCTATACCCACAACATGGAGCTGACCTTCCACACTGAACCGATGACCCAGCAGTTCCTTCCGGCCGGGTCGATCTATACTTTGCAGGAGGAGATCTCGTTTCGGGAGCCCGGCAGCTCCAGCGGGATCGACGACGCTACGCTGGCGGCAGTTGACATACCGGCCAGCGCCACCGTGGGTGATACGATCTCGGTCAGCGTGACCATGCTCAACACCGGCGATACTACCTGGCTGGAGCCGGCCGATCACTTAGGCGGCACGCGCCTGGGCAGCCTGAACGAAAACGCCCTGACCTGGGTACCCGGAGCGGCTGGTGGCTACAGCAACAGCCAGACAGATCAGCGACTCTACCTGCCGGCACCGGTTTCGGCGGGCCAGGAGGTGACCTTCTCGTTCCAGATCCAGGTCCCTTCGAACCCGGGCAACTTCGAATTTGCGGCGCGCATGGTGCACGACGGGGTGGCCTGGTTCGGATCTGAGATCCGGCAGGCGATCCTAGTCGACACCGGAACCAACGACGCCGGAACCAACGACGCCGGAACCGACGACGCCGGAACAAACGACGCGGGAACCGACGCCGGTGGAGCCGACAGCGGGGAAGACGACGGCGGCCAAGCACAGGATTCCACCGGATCTGACCAGGACCAAACCGATTCCTCGAGCGGCTGCTCCTGCTCCACCCCAGCAAGCGGTTCGTACGCCAGTCTGGTACTGCTGCTGTTTTTGCAGCTTTACAGAAGGAGAAAGACATGAAAAGGCTGGTGTTGGTTGCGTGTCTGGCGGTCCTGGCAAGTTGCCAGGACAAAGCCCGACCGACGGCCGAGATGATCGAGTTCCACGCCATAAAGTTTCAAGGGCTGGTGTTGCAGGAGAAACAGCTGGTCATGACCCGCGGGCACGGTCTGGCCGCCGCGGTGCCGGTGAAATACGTTGGAGTCCACCGCGAGAAATTCGACAAAGCCGAACAAACCATCAAGAAGATGCTCGCAGACGATCACGAGCACGCCGAGACGCTGGCCTGGGCCTACTGTGTGCTGTTGATGTCGGTCAACTACAAGATCCCTTTCGAGAAGCTCCACACTGCCTTGACAACCATCCGCAAGGTGGACTACACCGATCCCGACTACGAGCCTTACGACTCGCAGGAAATCGACTCATGTCTCGAGGTCGTCTTCGAGTTCGGAACCGAATGAGTCGGGTCAGTTTTCTGAAACGATTATAGAGGCAGACCCGATGTTCTTTTGGGTTTCATCTATGTTTTCTGAGCCAGCCAGTCGAGAATGTCGTAGTTCTGACTTCGATTGAATTGCTCCAGGTCGGCGATAATCTCTTCGTCACCATCCCGGATAAACGAGCCGCCTTCGACGGTCAGGCCCTCGTCGGACAGGCCGATGAAGATGCTGATCGGCTTGTCGCGGCCATGCCGGGCAGCCCGGGCGACATCGACCAGCCGCGGAGGTGTATACTCGTTCTTCAAAAATGCCTCTTCAAGAGTTGTTCCGCGGGCTACAAAGGTCGGGTTCAGGTGCATATTTATTTTCACTTTAAACTTTTCGGAGATTTGACTCAGGTAATCGATGGCATTCTTGATGTCATCGACAGCCGCATCGTCTGACAGTCCCGGAACGGGCTTCTGCATGAAATAGCATTTGATTCGGTAACCGTAGGGCGCCGCCTGACCAACCAATTCTTCGAAGCCGCTTCGCGATAGACCTTTTTTGAAGATATCATTGCGGATTTCGTCGTCGAGAGCCTCAAACCCGATCGCAATTTCGAGTTGGGTATTGGCTTCACTTTCAGCAAGCGCCCGGGCCATAAATTCGAGTTCGGCGAAATCGACATACTCGGGACGGGTCTCAATGGTCAATATCTGTAAATTGGTAAGACTGATGTTGAGCTGGGCCAGGAAGTACATCAGGGCCGTCGACGAGAAGGTCGCCTCGTCAAAAATCGACCCGTTATTCGAGATAATCACTTTGCAGATCGAGTCTCTTCGCCTAACTACTTCGGGGTCTGAAAAAACATAGTTAATCTGGTCAATGATTGCCTTGTAATCAACGTGACCCTGGCAGGCTTTTGACGGCAGATTACAGCCGGTACACTGTGACCAGCGACAGGCCTGTGAATAGAACACCACAAACAGGATCAAACCCTCGTCGGACTCTTGAAACCACATTTCTATCGGCACCGATTTGTCGTGATCGTCGTTGTAGCTGTAGCTTTTATTAGCTTTTTCGAATCCGGTGTTTATCTGTCGGCTGACAGTCTCACGATCCATTTTTAACGTACGCCTTTAGCTTCCAGAGCCAGGATTTCATCTTCCCAACCCTGACGCTCCTTTTCGCCGACCGTAGAATCGGGAAGCAGACTTCTGCGGGTGCAATTAATTAAAGCCTGCAGGGTCTGGTAGCGGCGGGCCTGGCCAATCGCCGGGGGAATATGATCCTGAACAATTTCCAGAATCTCGGCAAAAGACAGCTTGTCGCCCTGGCGGGCGGCCTTGGCTCTGAACTCGGCCCGTAATGAGGCAAAACTGGCCGCGGAATAATTCGGCATGGCCGCAGACAAGCGCTTCATCTCGTCTTCGGTCGGCTGGCCCATCAATACCGGCGCAACCACCCAGCGCAAAAATTCTTGGCGGTCTTCGCCTTTGGGATCAAGGACCGGGATAATCAGATCACCGACCCGGCCGGGACGGCGAATATCAGGCGACAGCAAGTGAATCCGGGCTGTCATCAAGAGCCAGACTACTTTACCGCGCAACTTGGGATCAGACATCATCGCCTGAATTTTTCCGGTCAGGCGTCTCTCGGTCGAGTGGGTTTCCGCGCCAACCCCGCCGAACTGAGTATCGGCTTCGTCCACAAAAATGAGGACCTTGGCCAGGGCATCCAGAACGCGCCGCAATCTCTCGAAGATCACGTCCGTCTGCCCGAACCACTGCGAACGAATATTTTTCAGTACCAGGGCGACCATATCCAGCTCGCTGGCAACCGCTTCAAATATAAAAGTCTTGCCGCCGCCGATTGGCCCGCAGACGGCTGCGCCCGACATCGAGTCGGGCCCCGAAGACTTGAAGCGCGGCATGAGTTCTTTACTGAGAAACTCTTTTAGCTTCGAAAACCCAACCACGTCTTTTAAAGAATGACTGGGCTTCTTGAACTCGACGATATCCTCACCCAGCTGACTCTGAATGTAACTCTCGACCTTGGCGACTACATCGTTGAGAGTCAAGGGCCGCCTCAGGTGAGTAGCTCCCTTGAGCAACTGCATTAAAGCATGCGTTGACAACCCGGCCGTAAACTTAGCCAGCTCCTGCTTGCCGCTCCACAGCTGGAGTTTCTTATCCTGGTCCTGAAGTCCATCAAACCATTCGATGAACTCCTTGCGCATCTTCTCGTCCGGGGCCTGGGTTTGAACTTCGACCACCTGGGGCAGCCGGGCAACCCGGCTGTTTATCTGGCTGCGTGATTCAGTAATAAACACGACCGAGTCGCCGCCATCCATGAACCCCGGATCTGAAAACCAGTCCTGGCAAATGCTGGTGCGATGCCGATCGGCATCCGACAACCGGCTGATCTCACCCTCGGGGACAACCATGTCGGCCGCTTCAATAATGATAATCAGATCCTCGCGCAAGAAGGGGCGCGCGTCTCTCCAGGTACGCGAGCAGAGGCACATCTGCCTGAGAATTTCCAGGGCCACGGTCGGTTTGCCGATCGCCGACTTCAGATTAGCATCGAAAACCTTGCTCATGGTTTCGAGTTCAGCCTGAACCTTGCCGGTGGCCAGCATGGTTTCGATGGCCAGCGAGTTGGCATCCAGTCCTGTTCGCCATTTGAGCCAGGCATCCCGAACCTTGCCGCGGTCGCCCTTGTTGATAAAACGAATCGGGCCGTTTAATTCGTAAACTACCAGTATTCGATCGGACACATTCCACTGAGCGCTCAAGAAATTGACCAGCGGAACATACTTGACACCTTCCGGCGACTCCAAGCGGTACAGATCGTGTATGTTCCCGGTCAGGAACAGAGTTCGGGATTGACCCGAATTGAGAATCCGGCCGGCCTCTTTTAGAAACTCATAATTCGGCGACTTCACGAAAGCACTCCTTTGCCCTTGCCGCTCTTGACGTCGTCCCAGAACTTGATGAAGACCTCGCGCGCTTGAAGTACGCTTGGATCAAAAGCGGCAGTCCGGATCCGATCGCGCTGCTTGACAAAATCCTCAAGATCTTTTTCCTGGTCGGGTTGATATACCGGGGCCATCTGATCATACACAATTGTCGCCCCGGGGCACTTTTCGTGTTGCTTGCTCTTCCAATCCCAAAACTGGCTCAGGCCGACAACCCGGTCACCTACGTAGACGGCCTCGTTGAGCTCATGGGTTACAATCAAAATCGTATAAGGCGCCGGGTTGTTCTGTTTTTTCGCCTCGCAGTTTTCGTGATAGAGATTCAGAAGCATGCGCTGGAGTTCTTCGCGGGTCGCCTCGTCCAGGGCTCCGAACGGCTCATCCAGCAGGAGAATTCCCGGCTTCATAATCAAGGCCTGGGCAATCGCTACCCGCTGACGCATTCCGCCCGACATCTGGTGAGGATAGAGCTTTATCGCCTGGCCCAGCTTGAGTTTGGTGAGTAATTCGGCGGATTGCTCCAGGTGCTGTTTGCGCAACTTTCGCCACTTGAAGAACCCGAAGAAGCGCGAGGGTAAAGAAGACTGATCGAGCATGAGCCCCGTTGCAACGTTTTGCTGGGCAGTCAGAAAAGGAAAAAGCGAGTACTGCTGATAGACAATGCCCCGATCGCGGCCGGGCCCAGACACGACCGTGCTTGTTTCTTGCCCGGCAGCAGTCATCAGGATCTCACCCTTGTTGGGCGGGTGGGTTCCAACGATCGCCCGCAACAAGGTCGACTTGCCGCAGCCGCTTGGCCCGACCAGCGAGACAATTTCACCCCTGATTATCTCGAGGTTAACGTCGAAGAGCACGTGATTATCGCCGAACCAGTGGGCCACATTCTTGCACTCCAGAACGATTGAATGGTCCGGCGGCTGGGTGCTTTCAGGTTCAGAGGCTGTTTGTTGTTCCGTCAAGCAAGTTACCTTTCGCTGCGGGCATACCAGGGGCAGCTAAATCTTTGAAGCAGCCTGAGCATATAGTCCATGGCCAGCCCGAATACCGCCAGCAGTGTCAGGTAGGGATAGACCACATTCATATTCAACAGGCGCGACTGCAGCCGGATGCGATAGCCAAAACCCACATCACCAACCACCATTTCGGCCGCGATCAAATAGACCATGGCCGGCCCGATCTGCAGGCGGATGGCATCAATCAGGCGCGGCATGATTGAGCGTACAATGATGTTCCAGATTATCTCGGTTTGTGAGGCGCCTAAGGTGTAGGCCTTATAAAGCAATTCTTCGGGCACATCGCGGACCGCCAGATAAACCGACTGGGCCAGCATGGGCAGTACCCCGAACGCAATCATGGCTACAAACATTTCTGTATCGGTCCCGACCAGAACGAAAAAAACCGCCAGGGCCGCGGTCGGTGGTATCTTGGCCAGCAGTTGCATAGGCGGCAACAGAAACGATTCAAAAACCGCAAAACAGCCCATCAGCAGGCCGACCAAAATCGCCCCAACCACGCCGAAAAACAAACCCAGAAAAAGGCGCTCCGCGGAAGCCACGATGTCGACCACAACCCAGCGCTCGCCCGAGCGGTGATTTACTTCAACGGCTTTTTCTACTCCCTCGGCCAGCTGGCCCCATGACGGGATGGTAGTATCGGTCGGGTTTATTGAGTGCTGACGATGTGACATCCAAGTGTAGCCGACCAGCAGCAAAACAACCGAGAACACGCCCAGCAACAGACCCCACTTTTTCTGAATCGGTTGGCGTATCATCTTGGCTCGTCAGAATTGATTAGGCAAAGGTAATATTACAAGGCCATGGCAACCGGCATCGCGAGCCCAATCAAGGTGATCAAGGCCGCCGCCAAAAACGCCATGGCTAAAAAATTCTTGTCCGAATGGTTCATGGTTCGTGCTCCTTCTCCCACTCAAACAACTACTCGGGCAACGGGCTTTCTTTTTTGTCTTTGACAAGGGCTGCATCTTCTACAGCGGCCGTGTCAGTCTCAACTGCCAGACCAACCAGAGCGTCGAACTCGCTATTGGCTACGTTCGCACGGGCATATTCGAGAAACTCGGCCTCTTGGGCCTTGGTATCCGTCCCGGCTAATTCGCGCGAGATTCGCGCTTCGGCCTTTACCTGTTGCCGCATGTCTCGCAAATCCTGCAATTCCTTGGCGGTTCCATCCTCGGCTATGCCGCTCAAAGCATCGGCGATTTCCTTCTCCTGCTGGGCGGTTATCATGTCCGCCACGGCATCGGATGACTCGGCCCTGAGATCTTCTATCTCGCGAACCAGCGACTGCAGTTGAATTTTGTGTTCCTTGATGCGCGTTCCGTATTGACCGACGTCGGCCTCTAGTTCGATGATGCGCTCTTGTTTCTCGGCCAGGGTGGCCACAAAATCGTTATAGGCGGCCAGGCACTTCATGTAGTCTTCATCTTTCTGGACGTCGACTTTTGACTTGCCGGCTTGTTGAAGCTTGGTGACCTGCTGCTTGGCCTTGGCCAGGGCACCCTGTTTGAGCCGTTCCAGTTTTTCGACATCCTTGGTCAGCAACTTGATCTTGGCCATTTTCTTCTCTTGTTGTGCGATAAGCCCGGCCACGGCTTCTTTGTAATGATGGATGCGTTTGGTTTTGTCTCGTAAAATATCGTCGTATTTTGCCCGGACTACGTTGGGATCTTTCTCCAGCGCCATACGTGCCCGATCGATTCGTCCGGTCAGCAGGTATCCTAACGCCTTGAACCACCTTCCAATTGCCCTGAACATGATAAGTTCCTCCCTTTAATTCACCCGCCGGTGCGTTGCTTACGCTTTAAATCACGGTCCAGTGTTTTCATTCGTTTCTCAACATTTTTGGCTACTTCCAGGCTCTGATTCAATTCCTCCCGAATACGAGCCAGGTCCGATTCTTCAGAATCGGCCCCAGTACCCAGACACTGTATTCCAGCCAATATTTTGCCAAGTTGCCGGATGCTCTTGTCCACGTCCTCGATTATTCTTTCACGCTTTTCGAGGATCGGGTCCCTAGCCTCCGCTGCACTTATGCGCTGTGCAGTTTGCCAGAGTTGAAGTGTTTTCTCAAGAGAAAGCACGCTGCGGCTGAACAGCTGCTCAACCCCGGTCAGAATATCGAATGTCGAACTGCTATTAAGCGGCGACGAATTCGATTGGGACTCATGAAAGATTTCGGTGATTTCACGCAGGCCCCGCAGGAGCTTTTCCGTTCGTGGATCTCCGTCTTCTTCGAGTCGTTTCTCGAGTTGATCCAGCTTGTCGTTGTGATCCTCCTGGGCTTCTTCCTTCATTTCTGCCAGGACCTCCCTGGCCAGATTGTCCGAGCCCAGCAGTAAGCGCGACAAGAACCAGCCGATCGCACCCAGAATACAGGCTACCCCGGCAAAAAAACCGATCCCGGAGTTGATTCCAAAAGCCCACAGCGTGGCAAGGTCAGTCACCCCGGCCATGAAGAGAAACAAGATCCCCGGGTGCCTAAGCAGCTTGCTGAGTATTCTCTTCTTGATGCTGGACTTTTTTTTCTTTGATCCCAATGCTTTAAGTCTCTTGGCCGGGTAACATTAAGTGTATGGCTCCTACCAGAATTTCAATAGGCGATCTGGCCCAAAATAAAGCTGACCGACTGGGCCACCCCGCCTTTTTGTGAGGGCTCGGCCGCTTTGACCTTGATGCGATGGCCTTCGACACCGGCCTGGCTAAGTTCCTTAGCCGCTTCGTCAGCCCGCTCTTGGGCCAGTAACTTGTTCGCTTCAGGATCGCCTTCGGCTCGGGCATGCCCGATTACTACCACATAGTACTGTGGCATGACCTCGAGCTTGTCGGCCAATTCATCCAGGTCGCGCTGACTCTGAATATTGATCCGGGCCGTTCCGCGGCCGAAGCTGATCGGCTTGATTCTCATTTGACCAACCGGCACCAGCTTGTCCCATTCCTCATCGGACAGGGCTCGCAAGGGCGAATCAACCCGGCCTTGCTCGAGATCGTCCGGGCCCAATCCGACGCCCTCGATCACGTTGAGTTTCTTGGCTGGATGAAAGTCAGCCGCCTGGAGTTCACCGACAATCTTGTCAAAGAAAATTTTATTCGCTTTGCCGCCAAGCGGATCTGAATCGATCGTCCCGGTCTTGACCAAAACGTCGGTGATGTTGGCGATAACGTCTTCGAGGTGTTGTAGCTGGCCAGCATCCTGGACAGACAACAAACCGAAATAGGCGTAGTTCTCCAGAGTGTTTTTCCATTCGATGCCCTGAACCAATTTCTCTGACAAGGCCTCGGTCAAATCCTCGGTTCCAGTCGCCTTGGCGTCTTGTAAGACCAAAGCCTGCATTCCGTTGGTTTTCTGGCTATAGGAATAAGATGCCCTAAAATATGTTGCGATCACGGCCTTAACCGTTTCAGGATTGTCGCGCAGGAACTCGCGTTCGGCTACCAGGACGTCGACGATATAGCCCTTGAGCTTGGAGCTGTCCAGTAGCAAGTGGGCTCCCGGGGCTTCTAAGGCCTTGGAGACATACGGCTCCCAAAGAACGTAGGCCCGCTTGTCGCCGTGATCGGCCGCCATGAATTTCCGATACACTTCTGAGGCACCGTCTGCTTCGATCCACCATTTTTCAGGTAAGGACGGCAGACTGAAGTGGGCAATAATCGTGCGCGCCAGAAATTCACTAGGTGACTGGGGCGTCAACACGATTCGGGCGTCGGCGTGGTCGAGATCCTGGATGCTGGATACGCTTTCTGAGTAAGAAATGACCGCATCGGCACCCTTGGTTTCATCAATAACCATGACGATGGTTGCCGGAAACTTTCCGAGCTTGGCTCCGGCGGCAATGAACGAGTCGATCGTAAACACGGCCAGCTGGATCTTGCCTTTTTTGAGAGCCTTCATGCGAGCTGCATAGTCGGCGTTATCATCTTGAATGGTCAGCTTGATTCCCTGGCTCTTGAGCTCTTTAGCCAGAATCGGCGATCGAAATACGCAGTAGCCCGAGAACGAATCGGCGGCAATAATGACTTCTTTTTTATAGCGGCTTTTCGATCCGGTTTCATCTTCGAGCTCAGTCTTGAAATAAGGCAAGATGAAGCACCTGGCCGCGACTGCCAGGGCGCCGATAATCGCCAACCAGATCATCGCCGCTACCAGGAATCCTTTTCCTTTTTTCTTGGCCATCGGCCGCGTTCCTTTCTAGGGCTTCTTCAGCGTTTCTTGGAAAATTTCTTAATCAGGAAAACGACGAAAAACACAGCCGCTACTATGAAAATGATCGTCTTGGTGCTCATCCCGTCGCTTTTTTTCTCCTGGTCGACGTGGTCGAGATCCTCGGCGATCGGCTCGGTTTTGCCATCGCCAGACTGACCGGCAATTTCGACCGGGGCTGGTTTCGGTTTTTCTCCAATGGGATGATTACCGCTGGCCGAAAGAGCCTTGAGCATACCGGCGGCCATCTCGTCGGGAATTGAAGCCAGTTGGTCGAAGGCCTCCTGACTGGTTGCATTCGAGCCGCTGTCGGCCACTTCGGCAAAAACCTCGGCTACGGCTGTTTTCAGTGCTTTCGGGTCGTTCGCTCGCCGGTATGAGCTCACCTTGGTTGCCAGGGTGTGATCAGAGCGCATGTCCACGCCGATGGCGTCAATGATGATACCGCGCGCCATGGATTCGGGGACATACTTGTCGACCAATTCCGGATCGCCGGCTTCGCCATCGGTCACGATCAGCAAACGGTAGCTGCCATAGCCGTATTGTTTTTCGCGTTGAGCGAGCAAGGCATCGGCACCCAGCTTGGTGTATTGGCCCAGCGGAGTCCGTCCGCCGGGTTGGGGCTTGTCGATAGCTCGCATGAGTTTTGCGTCATTGCGCGGGCCGAGCGGATAGACCCAATCATTAGACAGATTGGAGGCCGAGAACACCAGAATACCAATCTGGGTGTCGGGCGGGACCAGTTTGATCACTTCTTTCAATGCTTTTTTGGCGGCGTCGATCTTGCGAATGCCGGTCCCGCGCATGGTCTCGCCCATCGAACCGGAAGCATCCAGGACAATTACAACGTTGTTCTTGTCACCATCGGATGCCACAGCCGAACTCGAGACGGCCAGCATTCCCAGTAATATCAGAGCTACGAAACTGCGAGCGCCTGGCGTTGTTTTCTTCATGATTTTCATTTTCCGATCCTCTAGAAATCGAAGTCGGACTTCTTGGCTGCCTCGGCCGTTACTCTCATCAGCCGGAATTCGACTCGCATATTCTGTTTAGCCTCGTCCATGCTGGTCGGCTTGGCAACAAACGGCTCGCGGATACCGGCCCCGAGCGCCTGGATCTGGCTGGTATCGAAACGAATCCCCTTTTTCTGGGCGTGCTTGAGGATCGAATCGCGCACGGCTTCAGCGCGTTCCTTGGATAGATTCAAGGCGGCTTGCATTGTCTGGCGGGGATTGATCCCGGCCGCACCGTCAAAAGAGCCCCCCTGGACGAGCTTGATTATCTTCTTGGTTGCCTTGAGATTGAGCGACTTGCCCTTGAACGAATAACGGTAGTTGCCGCGTGAACCGGAACGTTTGAGGTGACCTTTTTGCATGCCGGCCTTGACCAGGTCGAGCAGGGTCTTAGTCGGGTCTGAATGGCCGCGAATAGCGATGATGGCATTGCCGTATTTATCAGCCATTTCCAGCACGCGTTGGTACTCGGCCCCGTAGCGCGCCGCGCTGAACTGTATCTGGTTGGGCTCGAAGTTGATCGTGAAGGAAATGATGGTTCGATCATCAAGGCCGCCGCCGCTGCTGAGTTCTTCAATCTCTTTGATGACCGCCTCAGCTCGGAATCTTTCACCGCTGCCTGCCGTAGTCTTGGTCAGATAGCCCTTGAAAGTGGATGAATTGTAGTCCAGGCCCGAAGGAAAAAGACCTGCCCGAATACTGGCATAGCCCCGGCCGACCGCCAGATTCAAGGCGGCTTTTTCAAAGGCGTTGAAGCCGTGAAGGCTTTTCTTGCGAGTAAAGAATGCTACGTTGCCGGGATGGCCGACAAATGTGCAGTCGGACAAGAGCCCATGTACATCGTCTTCCAGGGTCGGCATGACGTCCTTGCCGTAAATATTCTGGGCCAGTTTCAGCAACTTCATGTACTTGGCTGAACCGCGGGCCTCATATTGCTTCTTTAAATCGATTACTTCTTCGCAAGCCTTGAGGTAGCCGGCCACAAATTTTGTGATCAGCTCTTTGTTCTTGTCATAGAAGTCTTTGCGAACCACATAGACATCGGCAATCGAGCGGGATAGCTCGGCCGTTGACACCAGTACCCGAGCACCTTTGACGGTACCTTCCGCGCCGGTACCCTTATTGGTCAAGCCACCCGACAGGCCAATCATGTCGGGGCTGATCACGAAACAAGCATCAATCTTCTTGTTGCGGCGAAACATTTCGGCCGGGCTCTTTTTGGTGCCGGTCAAGTCATCCGCCCAAATTACGTTGATGTGATCCCATTTGATCCTGGCGGTTTTGAGAATGTCGTCCAGCATGCCTACGTGCGGACCGCCCTTTTGCAAAACAATCGTCTTGCCTTTGAGATCCCTGACCGTGCGGATGTGTTTTCGCGAAACCATGTGATCGCCGGCCGACCAGGTCATCTGCATGATGACGACCCCTTTGGTTCGCGGATCTGAACCGATCGCCTCGGAAGCCATGCCGATCATTCTGAAAGTCCCGCGCAGGAAGGGGGTCTTGCCGCTCAAGTAGTTACGGACCTGTTGGATAAAGTCATCACCTGGCGTCAGCTTGAGATTGAGCCCCAATTTGGCAAAGATGGTTCCCGGTTTGGTCTTCAGGCCGCCATTGGCATAAAAGGTTGCAATATCACCGCCCCAGGTAATAAACGGCACTTCCATGGGTGATTTCTTGGTGACATTGCTAACTCGGGTCGAGCCTACCAGTTTCTTGAAATTCTGCTCGCGGGCAAACCCAGATGTGCAAACAAAGCAAAGAAACAACGTGATCGAAGGAATAAAAGTCTTGCCGATTTTCCCCATATCCAGCCTCCTTGTCATTTTTCTCTCAATAGAGCCGGACGGTAGCGCAAAACCGTGACAGGGTCAATAGAGCCACAATCCCGGTAGATCTTGGCCGCAACCTGATTTTCCCGCGCAGAAATCGTGCCCTGGCGCTGGGTAACAACAGGCATTTTTGGGTCCTGATCCGTCGTATTTTATGATGGGACACATTTGACTCAACGCGAAAAAACACATAAACTCTCGCGACGTGTAGAAGGAGGCGGTAACTTGCCTAAGGGTCGTTCCGGCGAAAAAGAACCATTACTCGAGATTGCCAATCCACGCAAGGCTCGCCCTCGTATTATGCGTCTGGCGATCTGGGTGGCTACTTGCTTGATATTCTGGACCATTACCGGTGTTGGATCAATCTGGTTCCTTTATATTCTGGTCAAAGACAATATTCCCGAGCTGCCTGAACTGGATCAATACAATCCTGCCTTGACTACCAGGGTTTACGACCAGTCGGGTATCTTGATCGCTGAATTCGCCATTGAACGACGCGACGTAGTCCCGGCCGACAAGATCCCCAGGCAACTGGTGGAAGCCTTTATTGCCTCGGAGGATGATAATTTCTTCGGTCATGGGGGAATCGATCCAATGGGGATCTTGCGAGCGGCGATTAAGAACATCAAGGCCGGGCGCATTGTTCAGGGAGGCTCGACAATCACCCAGCAGGTGGCCAAGACCTTTATCGGCCGCGAAAAAACGTTTACTCGCAAGTTCAAAGAAGCAATCCTGGCTCGCCGGCTCGAAAAGAAGTTCGCCAAGGAAGAGATTCTATACCTGTATCTGAACCAGATTTATTTGGGGCATGGTTCCTATGGTGTTCAGGCCGCCGCTCGCAATTATTTTCATAAAAACGTCTGGGAATTAAACCTGAATGAAATGGCCACTTTAGCCGGTCTGCCGCAGGCCCCCTCAGACTACGATCCGGTCGATCAACCCCAAGCCGCCCTGGAACGGCGTTCCTATGTCTTGTCTCGAATGCGCGATGTCGGTTTTATCGACGAGAACGAAGAGCAAGCCGCCAACAGCTCGGTCATGACGGCTCATCCCATTCCGGATATATTTCGCTATCGAGCACCCTATTTTACCGAGGAAGTCCGGAGGCGGCTGCAAAATCGCTTTGCCACCGCCGGGGTCTACGAGGCCGGGCTGACTGTCGAAACTACTCTCGATCTCGACTGGCAACACGCAGCCCAGCTGGCCATAAACCAGGGCTTGCGCATGCTGGATCATCGCCAGGGATACCGGGGCGCATTGTATCATTTCGACGACAAGGAAAAGATCGCCGAGTTTCTTCAGAAGTTGCAGACCCACCTGGACAAGCAAGGGGACAAAGGCAAGCTGACCAATGGCAATTCCGTTCCGGCCGTGGTTGAAGAAGTCAAACAGAACTACGCCTGGGTGGCCGTCGGACATACCCGCGGTATACTGCCGGTCTTTGGCCTGCGCTGGGCCCGCAAGCCGAATCCAACTGTTCACTATCAGAGTGTAGCCGCACGGGTCAAAGACGTCCGCAAGGTCCTCAAGCCCGGAGATCTAATTCTGGTGCGGCATGCCGATCCGGCGAAACTGCTGGCCGGTGAACCGCCGGCAATGAAGAAGGTACTGCCAAAAAAAGAAGACGGCCAGCCTGAAACCGTAGTTTTTGCCCTGGAACAAATCCCGGCCGTCCAGGGCGCCCTGGCCTCGGCTGAGCCTCGCCTGGGTTACCTCAAGGCCATGATCGGCGGTTATAACTTCACCGACAGCGAATTCAATCGCGTCTTGCAGGCTTGCCGTCAACCGGGTAGTTCTTTCAAGCCGATTCATTACTCGCTGGCGATAGAAGAACACGATTACAATCCGGCCACGATTATAATCGACAGCGCAATTGTCTACGACGATCCGGAAAACCAGAACCGCTGGAAACCGGAAAACTACGAACATGACTTCAAGGGCAAGCTGACCGTGCACACTGCTCTGGTCAACTCCATGAATGTGCCGTCGATCAAGGTACTCGATGTAGTCGGCATCAAAGAGAATATTGCCTGGGCCCATAAGCTCGGTATCACGACTCCGCTAAGAGAAGAGCTTGGCCTGGCCCTGGGGGCGTCGTGTGTCAAACCCTGGGACATGCTGAATGTTTATTCTGTTTTCAATATGGGCGGGCGTCGGCCGAAGCTTCAATTAATCCGTAAAGTGACCGATCGTTATGGACGAGTCCTGATCAACAACACCTCCTACAAAGATCCCTGGCAATCCTGGGACGATAAATTCGATCGGGCCTACGACCGATTGGTCAATCCCATGGAAAGGCTTATGTCCTCACAGTCCAACTACATTCTGACTCACCTGCTCAATGGTGTCGCCACGCGCGGCACGGGTGCCCGCTCCAGGCGGCTGGGCAAACCTGTAGCCGGCAAGACCGGGACGACCAACGATTCCGCCGATGCCTGGTTCATGGGCTTTACCCATGACGTTGTAACCGGGGTCTGGGTAGGCAATGACGAACCCAAGGATCCGCTCGGCCGCGGAGAGAACGGCTCCCGGGCCGCCCTGCCTATTTGGCTGCAATTTATGCAAAAAGTTCTGGCCGAGCGCCCTCAAGCAAATTTTGATGTTCCGCCCGGGATTGCTTTTGCCCGGATAGATCCGCTTTCAGGCTTGTTGGCCCGGCCAGATACGCCGCAATCCGTACTTGAAGCCTTCAAGCGCGGCGAGCAGCCCAAGGAGTACGTTCCTTCAAAAGACGTAGTCAACCCAAATCAGTTTTTCAAAGTTGACAAGAATTTTTAGGGGGCCTGAACATGATTAGCTTGAGGATTATTCAGTACCGCAAGTACACCTAAATGGAGTAATTTTAATGACTAGTGATCGCAGATCTCGCCGACCCCAGCGTCCTCCTCAGCTTCCTGATGAGGCAGACGCTCTGAGTGACGAGCGGCCGACTGATGAAATTCCCGCGGTCAATGAGGAACCCGGGGATTTCGCCGATGAAGGCTACGAAGAAGAAGAAACCTCAGAATTTGACGGACGAAGTCCTATCCAGCAAGAACTCGCTCGACGCGGGCTGAAAGACATGGATGAAGATTTTGAGGAGGTCAGCTCAAGAATCGTAACACCCGAAGTTGACGATGTCGAAGATGACGGCGAAACTTACGTTGCACCACCGGGTGGTCTTGAAGAAGAAGATCAAGAAGTGGAAACCCCCGAAGACCTGAGCGCATCCACCAAGGACGAAGAAGGCGCCATGATTTTCGGTGACGAAGAAGTGTCGACCGACGACGCCGGCCCCACCTTCGTCGGCAATCTGCCGGCTGTTTCCGACGACGATCTTGACGAGCCCTCTGAAAAAACTGAAATTCTATCAGTAGTCGAAGACGAGGCCCCGCCCGACGTCCCCATGTTACTCGTGGAAACTGCCGAAGGCACTTCCGATGTCGAAGTTGCCGATGAAATTTTTGTGCTGGGTCGAGCGCCTGATTGTCATGTAGTTCTCCCGGATCAGCTGGTCTCACGAAACCATGCAGCCATTGAACATCGCGAAGACGGCTGGTATCTGGTCGACCAGAATTCCGGCAACGGAACCTTTTTGAATGATGAGCGCATTTCAGAAAGCCTGCTGTACGATGGTGACCTGATCCAGATTGGCGATGCCGCCATTACCTTCACGGCCCCCGGCAGTGAACCCCCAGCCGACCGACCGCGGGTTGAAAAAACGATGATGTTGCAGGCGTCCGATGCCGGTGTTGTCCAGGGAACCCAGGCCGGGCCTGTTCCGAAACCCAAAAGCAAACGCACGCGTTTAATAATTATCGCCGGCTGCATTGTGGTTCTGATCGGCATACTCGGAATTGCCAAGAAGTTGACCAGCAGCTCGGGTCCCAGCCCGGAAGAAATTGCCGCCCAAAAAAAACAGGCCCAGATCAAAAGGCACCAAGAACTCGAGAAACAGGCTCGCGAGGCTTTCGAAAAAGTCAAAGCCATGGCCAAAGAAGAGCGCTGGACCGAAGCCCTGCCGTTGATTCGTAAAGTGGCTGCGGTTCTTTCAAAAGACAAGATGGTCGCCGAATACCTGACGACCATTGAGAGAGAGGATGCCGCCAGCAAGGCCATGGTTGAAGCCCAGGCCAAGGTTGCTGTCGATGATTTCGAAAGCGCGATCGGGATTCTCAATACAATCCCGAAAGAAAGCATGCAGGCCGAGAAGGCCCAGATATTAAAAAAGCAGATGGAAACCAAACGTCTGGACTACAAACTCGAGGCGGCCCGCAAGGCTCTCGACACGAAAGAATACGAAAAAGTTGTTATCTTAGCCGATGAGGTCTTGTCGGCTGACCCCAGCAACACCGCCGCCGCCGAACTCAAGCATCGCGCTGAGGCCAAGTTGCACAAGCCGGTCGTCTCGGCGGGACGCCGCAAGAAAAGAAAAAGAATCGTCAGGCCACCCACAATAAGAAAATCGAGGACATTGCTGATTGGCGACTGCTTGGTGGATTTTCGAGCGGCCAAGATTGACGGCGCTCTGGCCAAGGCAACCACCTCGGGAGTTTCATCAGAAGGCAACAAGCAACTAAGGAAGTTTCAAAAACTATACTCTCGCGGGACGGAGCTGGCACGCAATCCAGGTCAAGCACCCAAGGCCGAGAAATTTCTGTTGCAGGCTTTAACGCTCAGTAAGAAACTGGGCGGCGGCAAGGGCAAGATCACAAAAGATCTGCATGCCAAGCTGGGCAAAGTCTATTTCGTCAAGGGAGTCGATGCGCACAATCGCAGAAGATATCCGCAGGCATTCAGCGCCTATAAATCTGCCCTGAAATACCGTCCCGATCTCAAGCAAGCCCAAACACGCATGGCGACCCTGGAAGGCGAGGCTCGCAAACTCTACGAGACTGCCTACGTCATCAAAAGCACCCAGCCGGACAAAGCCATCATCCACTGCAAAACAGTCATGAAGATGGTCAAGAGCAACAACTACGCCTATGGTCGCTGCAAGAAATTAATCAACCAGCTCAAGGGCCCCGGAGACATGGGCAGCCATGGGGACGGCGACGGTTTCTAGAACTCGAAGAACCGGGATTGAATTTGCTGCACGGCTTCGATGATAGCTTTTGCCCGACCAGGCTCGCCCGAGAAGACCTCTGGCTCGTATTGCCCGAGAAGTGCCTTGATACAATATGCTATTCCGCGCGACAACCCATCCAGGTGATAGCCGCCCTCCAGGACAAACACCAGCTTACCGGCGCAAGTCTGATTGGCCATTTGCATCAAGTCCCAGGTCAAGGCCCCATAGCCCTCGGCTGTCATCTTCATCCCGCCCAGAGGATCTCGACGATAGGTATCGAACCCGGTACTGACTAAAATTATGTCCGGCGAAAAACCCGAGACTAGCGGGGCCAAAACCTGGTTGAAAATGGCCCTGAATTCCTGATCGCCCATGCCGGGTACCAGAGGAACATTGACAGTCTTGCCTTCCCCTTTGCCTGTTCCGACATCTTCGGCAGCTCCGGTCCCCGGATAGTACGGATATTGATGGGTACTGAAATAAAGCACTTCCGGGCGATCATAGAATGAATGCATAGTGCCGTTACCATGGTGTAAATCCCAATCTACAATCAGCACTTTATCCATTTTACAAAAAGCAATGGCCTGTTCGGCAGCCACGGCGACATTATTGAACAGGCAAAATCCCATGGCCCGGGCATGCTCGGCGTGATGTCCCGGTGGGCGGACCAGAGCATAACCGTTGTCCAACTGCCCCTGTCCGACCTGTTCGACCAGCACTTCGGTACCGCCGGCGGCCAACTCGGCCGCCCGATACGAATCTGCCGAGGTAGCCGTATCGGGATCAAGCATGACGCTCTGTCCTTCACTCTCTAAGATTTGCTGATAATACTCCGGCGCATGCACTCGGCAGATTTCCTCCTGGCTGGCCGGCCGGGCGGCGACCTCCTGGATGAGCTCCATGAGCCCCTCTTGTTCAATGAGACTGTAAACACTCCTGAGCCGATCGGGCGACTCGGGATGACCTGGCCCGGGATCGTGTTTGATGTACAAGGGGTCGCTGACAATACCTGTGCGATTCATAACAAACTCCAGTCGTTAGTTGGGAATATTAGCCTACCTCGATCCGCCCAGCCGGGCTAGTAAAACAGAGTTTGCAGTTTTTTAGGCCTTATCACGTCTAAACCTCTGTAAAAATGGGAACTATTTCTTGACACCCACAAATGGCGCAAAGTATGATTTTTAGAACATGTTTTTATAATTTGGCCTGCTGGGCCAGAAGGACACAACGCGACTTGAGTTCATCGCGCCACAGTGGCCGGGTGTGCGTGTGCCTGGCATATATAATGTTTTTACTGCCATCGCTGGCTTGGGCTGCCGATGTGGTTGTTGTAAAAACCAAGGAATTTCCGCTCTACGATGAGGCCGTAGCTGGTTTTAAAAAAGTATACAAGGGCTCAATCAATACACTGGTCATGAAAGGCAGTCTGGCCGATCCCGACAAGCTGGCCAGTGCCGTAAGGCGGAACAATCCAAAAGTCATCCTGGCAGTCGGGCTCAAGGCCGCCAAGGTCCTCAAATCCCAGATTTCCGACATTCCAATTGTCTTTTGCATGGCCATGAATCCGGTTCAAAACAAATTGCGCTCAAGAAACACTACCGGCGTCGACATGGAACCAACCCCCAAGGCCCAACTGCAGGCTTTCAAGGAAACTCTGCCGAGTCTCAGGAAAATCGGGATTATCTATGATCCAAAACGGACCGGGCCATTTATCGACAAGGCCCGCAAGGCGGCCGGCGCGGTGGGCATTACCTTAATCGCCAAGAAAGCCAAGCAGAAAAAGGACGTCCCGGGCGCTCTCAAAGAAGTCATCAAGACAGCTGATGCTCTCTGGCTAATACGTGACGCTACGGTAATGTCCCGAGAGTTTTTCAATCATACTTTGATCATGCAGTTCGAAAAGAAGATTCCCCTGCTGGCCTATTCGCCCATGTTCGTGCGCAAACAAGCAGTTTGCTCATTTGCCGCTAGCTATTCCGATTTGGGGAAAAAGGCTGCCGAAGTTACCCTGATGATCATTAGTGGCACCAATGTTGGCGACATCCCGATCCAATCGCCACAGGGAACTCTGACAATTAATCTCAACTCGGCAGCCAAAGCCGGCGTAAAAATCCCGGCCAGTGTGATGAATCGACCAGGAGTGAAGAAAATAAAGAAGTAACCAGCTTGTGAGGTAACCATGAATGGAAGATCATTTTCCATCGGGCGGCTAGGCCTGAGGGGAAAAGCAATCGGCACGATGACTGCTGCACTGCTTGTCATCATGCTGGCCGTCGGCCTGACTGTCTACTTTCAGGTAGTTAGTCAGCTGAAGGCATCCCTAGAAGCCCTGGGCAAGGAGCTGGTCAAGAATGTCACCTCTGAGAGTATGTTCGACCTGGTTTATGAGCAGAAGGACAACGAAGTAAAAAGACTCAGAAAAATAATCAAAGAAAGCGAGGAAGTAGTCTACATAATAGTTCTCAAGCAGGCCAAGCGCGGCGAAACCGGCGTGGGCGGCCGGCCCTTTGTTGTTTTCGCCTCGGAATTTCGCGAGCAGGGCAAACCGCTTGACATTGAAAGCCTGGTTGACATTCACATGTCCAACCCCGAAGAGATTGCCGAACGAAATGACTTCATTGGAGTCTCCGAAAAAGTCACTCCCGGCAAAAGCATGGCCAGTGAAGAAGATGACGACAAAGAGGGTGGCAAAAAAGACGAAGAGGCTTCCGCCGAAGACGAGCTCGAGAGCGAAGCCATGATGTTCGGTGAGCCGGTCGGCCTGGAAGAAAAGCCGCCGGCTGTCGAGAGTGGGGATAAAAAGGCCGAACCAGTCGAGGCGCTTGAAAGATCATCCGGCGGGGAAAAGCTCTGGGGCTATGTACTTTTGGGTCTCAGCACTTCAAAAATTCAGGCCCAGCAAAACAAGTTGTTATGGACTTTGACAATCGCGTTGTTAATCGCGGTTGTCGCTTTTACTGGTTTCATTTTCTGGGCCTCTACAAAGATCTACCGCCGGCTGTTGGTGATGATGGAAATGGCCAAGAAAATTTCTGAAGGCGATCTTTCCGAAACCATAGAGGAGGAAACTTCCGACGAGATTGGCATGCTGGCCAATGCACTCAACCGTATCTCGAAAAACTTAAACGACATGTTTCGCAAAATTGCCAAGGTTACCATCGGCCTGGGCGAGGCCATGGAGCGGATCACTGCGGCCACTGAAGAAGTCGTCCAGGGGGCCGAGTATCAGGTCGCCTCGGTGGACGAGACTTCCTCTTCAATATCCGAGATGGTTATTTCGCTCAAGGGCGTTGCCGAAAATGTCGAAATACTTGCATCGAGTGCAGAGGAAAGCTCCAGTTCAATCATGGAGATGGCCGCCACCAATGACGAGGTCGCCGACAATATCAGTTCTTTGGCCTCCAGCGTCGAGCAGACCACGACCAGCATCGAGCAGATGACTCAGGCAATCAAAGACGTGGCCAAAAGCGTAGAAGACCTTTCGACTACGACCGAACAGACCTCAACCTCTATGCGAGAAATGGATGTATCCATCGGGCAGGTCGAAAGCAACGCCAACGAAACGGCCAGCTTGTCCGAAGAGGTGCGCCAGGATGCCGAACGCGGGTCCGAAGCTGTTAAGCAGACCATTCAGGGCATCTCCCGGATCAGCGAATCGACCCGGACAGCCTTCGGCGCTATGGAGGCTCTCGGTAAAAAAGTCCAGGCCATCGGACAAGTCTTGACAGTCATCGACGACGTAGCCGAACAGACGAACCTGCTCGCGCTGAATGCCGCTATCATTGCCGCCCAGGCCGGCGAGCACGGCAAGGGTTTTGCCGTAGTCGCCGATGAAATAAAGGATCTGGCCGAGCGGACGGCCACGTCGACTAATGAAATCTCAGAGTTAATCCTGGCCGTTCAGTCGGAGACAAAAAGCGTCATCAATTCAATGGAAAGAGGTCGGACCAGCGTCGATGAAGGCGTCGGCCTTTCCGGCGATGCCGAAAAAGCCCTGAGCAAGATCCTCGACAGCTCGACCAAATCGACTCAAATGGTCAGAGAGATTGCCCGAGCCACGGTCGAGCAGGCCCGCGGGTCCAAGGTCGTCACCGACGCAATCGGGCGAATTGCCGAGACGGTCCAACAAATCGCCTCCGCAACCGGGCAGCAGGCAAAGGGCTCTGAACAGATAATGAACTCAGCCGAGCAAATGAAAATTGTCACCCAGCATGTGCACAGTTCGAGCCAGGAACAAGCCCGCGGCTCGAAGCAGATTACCGGGGCAATCGAAAACATCTCCGAAATGGTTCATCACCTCAATCGGGCCCAGAAAGAACAGACTCAAGGGTCGGAACAGGTTATGCACGCCGTTGAAAAGATCAAGGAAGTTGCCGAGCACCATTCGGACTCAATGACGAACATGAAGAAAATCGTCGATCTGGTGGCCGAACAGGCAGAAACACTCCGCTCGGAAATGTCTAGATTCAAACTATAAATTCGAGCGACGTAGTCTTTTCCCGGACGGTTCAACCGGCTTAGTTAATTCATGGAACAAAAGAAACTCACATTCAGAGAACACCTCGGCGAGCTCCGCCGGGCCTTGATTGTTTCCGGGGTGGCCCTGATAATCTGCTTTGCGGTCGGCGTGGTTTTTTCAGACTATATTGATGTGGCCCTGCGTTTGCCAATCAAGGGTCTCCTGCCGCCCGGCAGCGACGAGCCGGTCTACCTCGGGATTTTCGAACCAATCTTCTACCGGCTCAAGCTGGGTCTGATCGGCGGGATTTTCGCCGCCAGCCCGATTGTCTTTTGGCAAATATGGTGGTTTATTTCCCCGGGCTTGTATCAAAAAGAACGCCGCATGGCCCTGCCGTTTATTTTCATTGCCTCACTTTTCTTTTTAGGCGGCGCGGCTTTTTGTTATTTTATCGTACTGCCCAAGGCGGCCGCTTTTTCTATCGGCCAGGTAGCCGATAACACCAAGATTATTTTGTCCTTGCGGAGCTATCTCTCGAACGCCTCCATGTTCATCCTGGCCTTCGGGCTGGTTTTCGAAACCCCGGTGATTGTGTTCTTGATCTCCTGGATTGGGCTGGTCAGCCCCAAGACCCTGGGCCGTTACCGCAAGTATGTTTTGCTGGGGGCCTTCATCATCGCCGCAGTCATTACTCCGACCCCGGACGCCATCAACCAGTCGATTATGGCCTTGCCGATCTACATCCTCTACGAGTTGGGCATGCTGGCGGCCCGCATAGTCGAACACCGGCGGAAAAAAAAGAGAAAGAAGGAAGAACAAACAGACAACCCTCAAAGGAAAAAACAATGAAAGCAAAGAACATTTGGTTCTTATCGATGATTACACTATTTGGAACTCTCTTGTTTTCCTGTGCGGCGCAGAACGCGGCCACACCTGAAAATGAGGCACTCAAGAACTCCGGGCCAGCCCTGCAGCCTGGACAGCTCGTCGAGAGCCTGGATGCGCACACAATCCGCGTAACATGCACGGGCATGGGGGCCAACACCCAGGCGGCAGTGCTTCACGCACGTAAGGGGTGTGTGGACTGGTTCATCCGGACTGGACTGGGGTTGAACCGAGACGAAATCAACAAATATGTCAAGATGCAGGAAGAGATCTTCGTCAACCTCGACAAGTTCATCGAGGTCCCCGGTCCGGCCAGCAGTGGCGGTAGGGGAAAAGGAATCATGGCCAAGACCCACCTGGATGCGAACCAGGTCCGCTTGCGCTGTATCGTCGACCTGTACAAGAACAAGCTCAAAAACCATCTTTCTCAAGCCGGCCTGGCAACTTCGGCGTCGCAAGCAGGGAAACCGCTGGTCCAGGCAATCCTACCCTCCAAGAAAACCCGCAACCACCCGAAGCGCCAGGTAGTTCAAAACATCATCGCCGCCTACCTGGTCAAGAATGGTTTCGAGGTCGTCGAAATTGACCCTGAAGCCCGGAAGGAAGAGGTTGCCGACATTTTCGTCATGTTCGAGGCGACCAAGGAGATCAAGGGTCCCGCCCTGTCGTATTCGGTCACCCTCAGGGCCTTCGAGCCGACCAGCGGACAGACGGTGGGGGCAGGCACAGCCATCAGTATACCCCGTTCCAAACTCATGCCGGACAGCGAGCAAGCAGCCATCCAGGAAGCCACCCAGGACGCCTTGGCTAAGCTGGAGCCCCAATTGCGGTCCTTTTCCCGTCAGCATAACTCGGGAGAGAAAACCAAGTAGGAACCTCGCCCAGTCCGGCGTCTTCGTAATCGACTGGCAAGAGGAGTTCCGTGCTGAAAAGAATCACTATACTTTGCGGCCTGTTGTTGCTTCTGCAGTCGCCGGTTTCTTTCGGGCGGAGTGTGGAGTTTCTGCGGGATTACTACTTGGCTGTCCACGGCGGGCTGGAAAACGGCGATTTCTACAACGCCGGCCTGCAAGCCATGACCGTCAACGGGCCGGGCGACTCGAGCCTGCTGATGTTTCACTTGGGCCTCGGGCTGGACGCAAGCTATGCCCACCTGAGCGAAGACGCCCATCACCTGCGGATCATACCAACCGCCGAGGCCACCTTCTGGTTTTTATTTCTGCAAGCCGGAATCGGGCCCTCGATAGACCTTCACGACACCGGCAAAACCGGGGCTGATTTCATGCTGACTTTCGGCCTGCGCTTCTTCTTAGGCGATGAATACCAGCGCCCGTCGATCTCGGTCGGGGGCCGGCTCGACTGGCTGGTCGGCGACAGGAACGAATTCGTGCCCGGCGTTTTTGTACGGATATCATTCTGGATAAATGGAGACTAGGGACCTAAGACCCTCACTATTCGTCTGGCACCTTGATGCTAACCACTTTTAACGACTGCTGATACTTGACATGTCTGCCGGCATATATCATGATAATTGCCGGAACTGCTGGCACTGGAGGGAAAAGTGACCTACATCCCCCGCATTCTCGATATCCGCAGCAAGTTGGAAAACAAATCATATTTCCTGTTCGGGCCGCGCCAGACGGGTAAGTCCACCCTGGTGCGTCACGAACTCGCGGGGGCACGGGTGTACGACCTGCTGGATAGTGAGGTATTCCTGGCGCTGAGCCGTCGGCCCGCGCTGTTACGCGAGGAACTGACGGAAAAAGATCAGCTGGTGGTCATCGACGAAATCCAGAAGCTCCCTGCGTTGCTGGACGAGGTGCATAAGCTAATCGAGGAACGCGGCGTTCGCTTCCTGCTCACCGGCTCGAGCGCTCGGAAACTCCGCCACGGCGGCGTGAACCTCTTGGGGGGCCGGGCCCGCACGCTCACCCTGCATCCTTTCGTCAGCAGGGAACTCGATGATTTTGACCTGCTGCGCGCGCTCAACCACGGCCTGCTCCCGCCTGTCTACCTCTCGGACGACCCGGAGGCCGACATCAAGGCCTACGCTGGTACCTACCTGCGCGAGGAAGTAGCCGCGGAGGGTCTCACCCGCAATGTCCCGGCCTTTTCCCGCTTCCTGGAGGTGGCCGCCCTGTGCAACGGCACAATGCTCAACCACACCAAGATCTCGAACGACGCGCAGGTGGCGCGATCCACCGTGCAGGAGTATTTCCGCATCCTTGAGGACACCCTCGTGGCCCACACGCTCCCGGCCTGGCGTGAGAGCCGCAAGCGAAAGCCCATCGTCACTTCCAAGTTCTACTTCTTCGATACCGGCGTGGTTCGCCACCTGCGGAACCAGAGCATCATCCGAAAACGCTCGCCCGCCTTCGGCGAGGCGTTTGAGACCTGGCTGCATCAAGAACTACGGACCCGCGTGGACTACCGTGGCCAGGGAGCCCTCGCTTACTGGCGCTCCAGCTCAAACTTCGAGGTGGACTTCATCCTGAACGGCGAGACCGCCGTGGAGGCCAAGGCCAAGGAGGTCATCTCGCCCATCGACCTGAAAGGACTGCGCGCGCTCCGCGAGGAAGGCGCGATGAGACACTACCTGATCGCCTGCCTGGTCCCACGTCCCCGCATCGTGGACGGGATCGAGATCCTACCCTGGCGCACCTTTGTCGATCGCCTCTGGAATGGCACTTACGATTGACCCCCACCTTTCGGTTTAGGATAACGCTAGGCCGGTTGCGACAGTTCGGTCAGGACTCCCCCGGAACTCTTGGGATGAATGAAGGCCACCAGGGTGTGATGGGCGCCGGGCTTGGGAGCTTCGTCGATCAATTTGACTCCGGCGGCTTTGATTTCTTCGAGTTTCTTGGCCACGTCGTCGACGCGATAGCAGATGTGATGCATACCGGGGCCCTTCTTGTCGATAAACTTGGCCACGGCCGAATCCGGGTGGGTCGGCCAGAGCAGCTCTATATTGGCCCCGCCGACACCCATATCGACCATGCAGATTTTAAGTTGGCGATCGGGCAGGTCTTCCGGCTCGGATACCTTAAGCCCCAGAACCTGGCCGTAAAATTTCCGTGATTCTTCTAGATCTTTGACGGCTATGCCGATGTGATCGAGTTTCATTATTTCCTCCGATAAATATGCTCAATTCTCCTGGTAGGTCCCAAAGACTTCCCGCAGGGCATCCGCGATTTCCCCGGTCGTGCATTCGGCCCGGACCGCTTCTAAAATTGCGGGCATAAGATTATTGCCGTCTTTTGCCCGGCTGACAACCGCTTGCAGAGTTTCGTCGGCCTTGGACTGGTTTCTTTTCTGCCTGAGGGCCCGTATCTTTTCGACGCCCTGACGCTCGACTTCCTGCGAGACTTTGAGAATCTTGTAGTTCAGTTTTTCTTCGATCTGGAACTTATTGAGACCGACGATGACCTGCTCGCCTGCTTCGACTTGCTTCTGGTACTCGTATGAGCTGTCCCCGATGGCACGCTGCATGAAGCCTTCTTCGATCGCCCGGACCGCTCCGCCAATTTCGTCGATCTTGGCAATCAATTTTTCGGCCTCTTGTTCAATCGCATCGGTCATGGCCTCGACGGCATACGAGCCGCCCAGCGGATCGACCGTGTCGGCCACGCCCGACTCGTGCGCGATGACTTGCTGGGTCCTTAAGGCAATCCGGACCGAATCTTCAGTCGGCAGGGAAAGGGCCTCGTCGCGCGAGTTGGTATGCAGGCTCTGGGTCCCGCCCAATACGGCCGCTAAGGCCTGCATCGCGACCCGAACTATATTGTTTTCCGGCTGCTGGGCCATCAGGGTCACTCCGCATGTCTGGGTATGGAAGCGCAACGAACAAGACTTGTCTTTCTTGGCCCCAAAACGCTCTTTCATTATCCTGGCCCATAACCGCCGGGCGGCCCGGAACTTGGCGACTTCCTCCAAGAAGTTGTTGTGGCAGCCAAAGAAAAACGACAGGCGTCCGGCAAAGGCATCGACCTCCAGCCCGGCATCGATCGCGGCCTGAACATAGGCGACCCCGTGACCCAGCGTAAAGGCAACCTCCTGGGCTGCGGTCGAACCGGCCTCCCTGATATGATAGCCGGAAATGGAAATCGTGTTGAACTTGGGCAGCTTTTCTTGGCAAAAGGAGAATATGTCGGTGGTCACCCGCAAAGATGGCCGGGGCGGGAATATATATGCTCCGCGGGCCACGTATTCTTTAAGCAGGTCGTTCTGGATTGTGCCGCGCAGCCCGGCCGGCTCGACGCCTTGCTCCTCGGCCACGGCGATGTACATAGCCAGTAAAACCGCAGCAGTCGCATTGATAGTCATCGAAACGGAAACTTTACCGAGTGGAATCTGATCGAAAAGTTTTCGCATATCCTCGATCGAGGCAATCGAAACGCCGACCTTGCCAACCTCGCCGCGCGACATGGGGTGATCGGGGTCGTAACCCATCTGAGTCGGCAGATCGAAGGCAACCGACAGGCCGGTCTGGCCCTGGTCCAATAAGTAGCGAAAACGCTTGTTAGTCTCCTGGGCCGTGCCGAAGCCGGCGTACTGACGCATGGTCCAGAAGCGCCCGCGAAACATGGTCGGCTGCACTCCACGGGTGAAAGGATACTCGCCCGGGAACCCTACCTTTTGCATATACGGCTGACCGGCTTGATCGACCGGCGAATACAAACGCTCGACCTCGAAGCCCGAACTGGCTTCGAACGATTCCTTGCGCTCCGGTCTTTTCTCGATGACCCGGCCTAGAGTTCCTTCTTTCCAGGCCCGGGCACCGGCTTGGATTTCTTTCTTTTCGTCGGACATGGCTCTACCCTCCAAAGGATCATGATCGCCGATCCGTCTGGAAGTTATAGTCCGCTAGTGGTCTGTGATCAAGTACAGATAGTTCTAAGGAAACGGATAGGGGCAGTGCATTCCCTCTTCCAACCCGCAAGTCTTGCCGACTACACAGCCCCCCAGTTCATCGGGCCGGTCTGTTTCACATTCGATTACGCAGTCGGCATCGGTCTGGCATGGAATTCCCTTGTTGATGCAAGTCTTGGTAAATAAACCGCACATATCGATCGGGCACGGGTTACTGGTATCATGACAGGGGCAGTAGCCGTGATCCTCTTCGGGGCCTTTCCAACACGGCACGCCGAAGGGGCAGTCGTTGTTGGTGACGCAAGTGCCCGAAACAACGATGATCGAATTGCAGGAAAAACCCTTGGGACAGCGATCATTGGCCGAGCAGTCGACTGCACAATATTCAGCCGGATTATCTGGGTGTTGCTGGGCAAACTCATCGTCGTCAAAAGGATAGATCAGGCAACGGTTGAGACTATCGCCGCATTGTTCTGTAACGTGATCGCAGGGTTTGCAGTAAGGCGTGTTGGCGGTGTAGGCCGTCTCGCAGGTTTCGTTGTTGCAAAATTCCGCGAACTCACAGAAATCGTCATTCTGGCAGTCGCAATCGGCGCACTGGAAATCGGGGCTGCCCGAACAGCACTGGGTCAGCGGGCAATCGTCGGAAGTGTTGCAGCCGTCAATACAGACGTTCTGCCGGCAAATCTGGCCCAGCGGGCACTGCAAGTCGGAGTTGCAGGTACCTACCGGAATACAAGTCCTGGAGACTATGTCGCAAAATGTTACACCCGCATCGCAATCGCTGTTGTCGTAACATCCTGGGCGCGGCTGGCAATAACCCGAAGTGTTGCAGATTTCATCGGCTTTGCAGCCGCTCTGGGTAGCGTGATCACACAGGCATTCGCCGGAAGGCACATCGCAGAGCTTGCCGGCCGGACAGTCATCGTTAGTGGTGCACACGGCTAGCGGCTGGCAGTAGCCGTTCGGATTGCAGAACTCACCCTGCTCGCAAGCCGCGTCGGCCTTGCAAAAGCATTCACCAATCCTGGTCTGTTCGTTGATCCGGCAGAAAAATTCGGCCACGTCGCCGCAATCGGAATCCAGAATGCAGCCGGCTTTTTTCTGACAGACGCCCGAAGCGTTACAATACTCTTCGGGCAGGCAGGCCGAATCGTTACGACACAAACAATTGCCCTTCCCGGTGGATTCGATCTCGCAACGGACGTTGGCCGGATCGCCGCAGTCGGCATCGATCCGGCAACCCAGAAAATTCTGACAGTAGCCCGAGGCATTGCAGAACTGATCCTCTGGACAGGCGGCATCCGTCTGGCACAGGCACTGGTGATCAGGCCCGCAATAGTAGCCATCCGTGCAATCAGTATGATCGCTGCATTCTCCTAAAATTTCGTCGCCTTTACAGGCTCCCACAACCAGGGCGGTCAAGCTTAGCAGCAGCATCCATCTAGTCGGCAAACATACTTTCATGGCATTACTCCTTGGCACTTTCTACTGGGGAAGATTGTAGCGCACTGTAACTACGCTTCCCAGCGGGGGCCAATCGATTCTCTCGAAAGATACACTGTTGCTGTAGGGCGCCGGCTCACTCGGGTCGTAATAAATGTAGCCGAGGGTCGGAACACTATCATCGTTTTCTTCTATCTTGACCGGCTCTAAAGGGCCGTCGCCGTCGCTGTCTAGTTGAACCACCATAGAACCGTTAACCGGGACCTGGGACAGCGGGAATATCCATAACAGGTTTGAATATGTTATGCGCAGCTCCGAGCCAAAGGGCGGCACGTAGTTGCCCTGGAACAGGACACTGTTGGAGTCGAGATGATACATCCATCCGGTAACCTGGTCTTTGAAGATCAAGCGGTAACCAACCCCGTCTTTCAGATCGACTTCAACACTGAGGGTCTCGGCATTCTCGACTTCGCGAGAGAGCGCGAAAGCGCGCAATAAATCGGAATAGGAAACTTCGATAATACTGCCCAGGGGCGGCACATAATTGCTGTTAAAAACGATCGCGTTGCTGTCCGAATCGTACCACCAGTCGACGTTCTCTTGCTTTTCTTCGGGTTCGAGCGGGCCGTCGGCGTCTTCATCGACCACGACCTTGAGAGTGCTCTGATCGCCGCGCCCCGACAGTTCGAAGACCGTGGCCACATTGGAATACTCGACTTCGACGGCAGCCTGGGGCGGGGGGACATAATCGACGAAATAAATGGCTTTTTCGGCCAGTTCGACCCGCCAGTTGCGCTTAGTCGGCGCCAGGCAGTTGGGCTCGCATTCGGGCTTTACCACAAAGCCTAAGCCCTCGTCGACCCGGACTATGACAGTCCCCGGATCGGGTTCCCGGGAAAGCACGAACTTGCGGGTCAACCCGGCCACGGTCAGCCCGAGCTGTTCGAGAGTCACGCTGAAGTCATCGGCGCAAATCGAGGCCGCCGTGCCGCCCAGTTCGTTTACCAGCTCGTGGAAGATTTCTCCCGGGCGAGCGGCCCCGCCGTCCCCGTCACAGCCGTCGGGAGTGTCGCCGACAATTGCCGCTACGATTACATTGTTCTCGTTGCCGACGTCTTTGAGCGAGCTGAAGAACCGGATGTAGTAATCAATTCCGCCGTAGGAGTGATCATCCTCGTCGCTTACAAAAATAACTGCCAAAGAGGCCGTGTCCCTCAAGAAACCTTCATTGAATCCACCGACTCCGGCCAGCGGCTCGGTCAATGCGTTGTGGGCGGCCAAGACGCCCATTTCGTAGCCGCCGCCGGCGCTCCCGACCATAACGTTGGCCGCAAAGGCGGTCTGCGGATCGGGTAAAGTGTCGCGATCGATCACCAGCGGGCTGCCCTGCAACTTGCCGGAATGATCAGGATTGTCCATATCGGTCGAGATCACTCCAATGTGGTAATCAATCAGGCTGTTGTTGATAAATGCAATGAAGCTTCCAAAGTTGTTGGCCAGATTGGTCTGTTCTTCGCCCATTGAGGCCGAATTGTCGACCACCCAGAGAATGTCGACTTCGGCCGAAGCCTTCTGCTCGAAACTGTCGATCTGGTGGAAACCGGTTTGCTCGAAAGCGTCGACCTGGGTGCTGCCGTCCTGGGTGAAGAAATCAACAATATCTTCACCATCCTGTGAGAAAGTATCCACCTGGCTCTTGACCCCAACGAAGCGGGTATCATCGCAACCAGTTACTGCAATCAACACAAACACGGCAACCGCGCCTACAATCACTCTTTGCCTGCCTCGTAACATATCGGACTCCAGCTAAGTTAAATGTCATCGATTGCCTAATTCCTACCAAATAAGGCCGCAAAATAGCAAGCTCATAATAGAGATCCTGTTGCAAACATAAGCCTGGCGATGTTATGGGTTGCATTGTGTGTAAGTCGGAGGCACCAGCGTGCGGCAGAAACAAGAATCTATCCCGGAACTTCCTGCAGAGAATCATCCTTATTTTCTGCTGCCCGAGCAAAGTTTGAGCTTGCCTTCCGGCCCGGACGGGCAGCCACAGATCAAAATAAGTTATCGACAGGCCGGACAGGGAAAACCGATTTTGTTACTGCCCGGCCTGTGGACGAGTGCTTACACCTTCAGGCACCTAATCGAACCGTTGAGCGGCAACTTTCGCCTGATCATGCCCGATCTGATCGACCCGCAAGCAAATCAAGTACTGCCGCAGGCCGATTACCGGCCCGAACGCCTGGCTGATTTGATCCAAAACATCTGCGAAGCGCTCGAACTCGAGCGTCCGTTTGTAGTCGCGCATGCCGAAAGCGGCCTGGCTTGTTTGTGGCTGGGTCTTAGCAATCCCGATTGTCTGGGCGCCCTGATCGCCATAGCGCCAGCCGTGAATCTACCGGCCCTGACCGGGCTCAAGGGTCGCTTGCTGGCTCATCCCTGGCTGGTCGCCCGGCGCGCCCAAAACGGATTCAAGCGACCGATCCAGACCGCCATCGGCATGCTCGAATACGCCGACCCGGCCGTTTTTTGTCGCCAGGAGATCCGCGAACTGGCCCGGCGCTGGACCAGCCTGCCCGGCGCAAACTTGAGTGCAAGAATTCTGGCCCAGACGCGTACGCCGCTTTACCGTCGCGGGTTCTTACAAAAATTAATAGCCAGCCCGACTTCATTTCCGGTACCGCTCAAACTGATCTTCGGTCAAGCCGATCGCCTGGCAACCCCGGCCCAAGGTCAGAAGCTCAACCGCATGCTCCCTGGCTCAGAACTTCTAATCGCCGAGCAGAGCGCCGCGGCCGTGCAAGTCGAAGAACCCAAGTGGCTGGCAAAGATCATTCGAGAGGCCGCTCAAGGTCAATCGTAAAAGATGCCAGGATCTCGCCTTACAACGGCTGCCTTGATTTCAATTTTGTGCATGGTTGGCGGCTGCCATCACAAAGTCATAGCCTATGGTGAAATCAATAAGGCTACCCTGCTCAAAACCGGCCGGCGGGTAAGCCAGCTGCGCGGCCTGGACTTTATCGATCAGGTCCATTTCCGGCTGGTCGGCATGGCCGACGTGGCCCGCACCGCCAAAAGCAGCTCTTCATCTAAACGACGATCCGGCAAGGCGGCCGGCCAGCACAAACTGCTTTCCTTGCTCGGCTTGATTCCCTTGAGTGTCGATCCGCTGACTGCCACAGAATCAATTCTGACCTCCCAGCCGGCCGGCCTCTACAAACCCGGCATTAAAAGACTCGAGCTGGTCAGCCGTGATTACGTCAGAAGTGAAGTAATCGAGACAATCGGATTGATCCTCGGCCGGGATCTGACCTTCGGTGAAATTCTGGCTCACGAACTGGTCCACACCTTACAAGATCAGCATTTCGGCCTCGAGCCACCACTGGCTGCCCGAAACAATCAGGATGCCGAGCTGGCCCATATTGCCCTGGCCGAGGGCGATGCCACCCTGATCGGCTTTGAGCTTGGAATCGGCGGACTGATCAGTGACCCGAAAAGTTTTTTCGACTTTGCACGTCGTCACGCACCCGATATGGGCGCGCAGGTTCCGGCTTTTTTACAGGAACGCTTCAAGTTTCCCTATCTTGACGGCTCGGCATTCGTGTTGGCGCTGAAAGAAAAGGGCGGCCTGGAGGCAATCAATTCGGCCCACTTGAATCCACCGCTCTCGAGTGAACAAGTGCTGCATCCCGAGAAATACATTCTGGCTAACGACCCGCCGCGCTTGCCCGACCTGAACGACCTGCCGCTCCCGCCTGACGGCTACGCCCGGATTCACTCAGACACCCTGGGCGAGTTCGGTATTCGAGCCTTGCTGCTGTCATCCTGGAAACCGGCCGCCGCCGGCCGCAAAGCAGCCGGCTGGGGCGGAGATCGGGCAGTCGTCTTCGAAAAGACCGCCAGCGCTGAACTACTCCTTGTCTGGGTTGTTGACTGGGACACTCCTGCTGACGCCGCCGATTTCTTTGACGGGCTTGATCTGGTAACCAGCCGGCGATTCGGCCAACCGGATTTTAGCAGCCAGCAAGAAGTCGGCTGGCAAAGCGGTGACCGCTTTCGGCACATCGAAATCTGGGACAAGCGCGTAGTCTACGTCGACGCCCCGGCCGGAGTTGATCCTTATCTGCAAGTCGCTGCGGCCTTTCGGGCGGGCCAACAAATCTTGAGCCCGGCCAGGCGGCCGGCTAAACAACTTGCTAAAATCGAGCAGCCCAAGGATCTGGAATCTTTCTTCATTGTCGATCAGTACCAGCCGCAGGCGATCAAGCGCAGCCCGGTCGTGCGGGTCGGTAGTGACAGCGTCGGTCTGACTGTCGGCGCCCTGCTGCAGGTCGGCGGCCGGCGCGGCGACCAAAAAGGCCTCGCCATTCAGCGCATGCGCGCCCGCGCCCGCGGCTACGTGACCGAAATGCTCGACTTGAACATGCATCTCGAGCTGGAGTTGAACGGTGACGAGCCTATCTTACTGGATGCGGCCATATCTTTTTCGCCGGTCTCGCCGAATCTTTTGTATTTGGGGCATTTCTGGATCGGCCGCTTCAGGACTCCCTGCTCTGACTCGATTTTGACCGATCCGGAAGATCTTTTCTTCAACGACAGACCGCTGGTGGTCCAAACCCTGGCGCCCGCCCGGCGACCCGGCTTGATGTATGACCTCGACCTTGGTCACTACGCCGTGCCTGTCAGAATTCGAGCCGGTGCCTTTGACGGCTTTCCCGAGGGTGCCGGCCTTGGCCCGCTGACAGTCGTCAGGCTGGATTTCAACCCCGGCCTGTGGCTGCCAAGTAACTTCGAGTTCTCCCTGGGAAGCGCCTATTCGTACGACAAGCAGCGCGAAGACAGCGCGACCGGCGTAATCAGAAATCAGCACGGCCTGAACCTGGATGTGCGCCTGGGCTACCGCGGTTATCATCTCAAGGGTGAATACATCTTTGCCGACCGGCAGGCCGAAAACGGGCTGGAGACCAGGGGCTGGTCGGTTACCGCCGGAGCATTCTTACTGGCTGATTTTTTACAAGTCGTTGGACGTTACGAAGAACTTTCCCGGCCAAAGCTGCCAACTGTCCGCGCAGCCGGCGCTGGATTAAATTTGTTCTACCTGTCGAACCGTTTCAAGATGAGCTACAACTTCTTATGGCGGGCAGAAACCGGCCTGGTCGATCAGAAAGTTCACTTGCTGACATTTCAGTTGTTGATCTAATTTGAATTTGAATTTGAATTTGAATTTGGGGTCAAATTTGGGGTCAGGTCATGACACTTGACACTTAGCTCCTCGGCTGGACTTGATGAATAAGTGCCAAGTGTCATGACCTGCCCCCACTCCCTGCAAGAAACTCGACTGCATTCCTGAAAAGACGCAATCCGAGGCCCTCTTCGGGCAGGTCGGCTTGTCTTGTCCAGCGCGGGTGATGGGTGCGA
>JAFDKH010000287.1:5423-8741 GCA_019307065.1 Deltaproteobacteria bacterium | reverse complement strand
CACTGTTCAAACCTGCCTGAATGGCGAACCACAGGTGTGCGTTGCTCTGGATCCACCTGAAACGCCTGAGTCAACCTGCAATGACAACATCGACAACGACTGTGATGGATTTACCGACCTCGACGACCTTGATTGCCAGGTATGTCCCGATGCTGACAACGACGGTTTTATCGATGCCAGTTGCGGCGGTGACGATTGCGACGACAGCGACGATCAGATCAACCCTGACGGAGTCGAGATCTGTACCGATAATAAAGACAACGATTGTGACGGGTTGACCGACCTGGACGACACTGATGAATGCGGGCGAGCAGCAAGCGGTTGCGGATGCTCAACCTCGGACAAACATGCCGGCTTGGCAGCTATCTTGATGCTCTTGGGCCTCATTTTATGTCGCCGACGCTACTAGCTGATTGATTGCTATAACACCACGGCCTATAAGGCGAGAAAGGCTTCCCTTACCAGGTTGAGGAATCACCCATGAAATGGTCTTTGGCAACAAAAATATTTCTGGGGTTCAGCCTGGTGCTCGGCGTATTTGGAGCCGTGTCGATTTACGGGATCACTCAACTCAATGCGGTCCGTGACCAGTTGAACTTGGTCAATCGGGGCTTACTACCGTTGAACCGGATAGTCGCCCAAATGGAGACATTACAGGAGAGTGTCCGCAAGAGCACCGATAGTATCTTGAGTTTTGACAATCTTCATCGTCAAAAATCTCTTCTAGATAACAGTCGCTTGTCCTTTTCACGAAACATGCTCGCTCGTATCCAGCAAGCCCGAACTTCTACCCAGAGCCTGGACAATCAGCGCTTGGAAGATATTGATCGGCGCTTTCTCGAAGATGTTCGGCGGCGGCTCGAACAGATTGGCGAACAAACCAACAAGTTCGATCGAACTCTAGGGGATGTAGTTGACAGCATCGATGTTGAATTCGGCTTACCGGCCGAACAAGATCTGGTTGGTTCTCACAACCGCAATGCCAGACACCTGGCCAGAGACGTGCGACTTCTCGAGCGCTCTTTAAAGAATATGATCACGACCAAGATGCTGATGATGGAAAGAGACGACAGTGCAGCAACCGGAGTTATTTTATGGCTTTCGATAATTGCCGTGGCGGTTGGAGTTATAATCACTGCCCTTTCACTGCTGGCCCTCCGGCCGATTCGCCGTCTAGCGGAAGGTGCGCGGCGCATCTCTCGCGGAGATTTCTCAGCAACGGTCGAAGTATCTACCCGTGACGAGTTCGGATCGCTGGCTACTGAATTCAATCGAATGGCCCGCTCATTAGCTCACCGCGAAGAAGAGTTGGTTCGTCAACAACAAAAGCTCGAAAAAGTGAATCGGGAACTCAGGCAATCAGGCATCGATCTGGAGTTGATGAAGTTGTACAACGAGAACATTATACGCTCGATTCAAAACGGAATCTTGGTGGCAGATCCGCTGGGCGCAATAACCACATTGAATCCGACCGCCGAACGACTATGGGGCCTGAACCCCGACAAGACCATCGGCAGAAAGCTGGCCGAGCTGCCGATCGCTCAAACCTTGTCTCAATTGACAACTGAATGGGAAAAAGTATTGCGCGAGAAAGAGCGCATGCTCTTCGAAGCTATGGAGTTCTCGGTGCCTCTCGACAAGGACTCCAGTAAGGAAAGAACCGTATTGGTCGACTTGTATGTGTCTCCCCTGACAGGTCACGATGGAAATGTCCAAGGAGTGCTTCTGGTTGGCGAGGACGTCACAGAAAAAGTCCGTACAAAAGAAGCTCTTCTACAGTCAGAAAGACTGGCCACAATTGGTCGAATGTCCGCCCTGGTTGCCCATGAAATCCGCAACCCGTTAAGCTCGATCGGCCTGAATGCCGAACTACTCGAGGAAGAAATAGCCGAACACATCGACAAGGCGATAACCGAGCCCAAGAATCTGCTGAGAAGCATCTCACGTGAAGTCGAGCGCCTGACCGAAGTTACCGAGGAATATCTCAAATTCGCCAAGCTGCCAAAACCTCATCTTATGCCCGAGAAACTTGATGTGATTCTTCACGATTTGCTGCACTTTATCGAAAGCGAGTTTCGTGGAGCCAACATAGAATTGCTGGACAAACTAGACATCGCAGGGATAGTCGTGCGGGCCGATGAGGGACAACTGCGGCAGGCCTTCCTGAATCTGCTGAGAAACTCAATGGAATCTATGCCCGAGGGCGGAACTCTGACAATTGCTTCGGAACAAACTAACGGTGCTGTACAGGTGCAAATTGCTGATACCGGGCAAGGGATTGAGAGTGCTTGTCTCGACCGAATCTTTGATCCTTTTTTCTCTACCAGAGAAAGCGGAACCGGCCTGGGTCTGTCACTGACTCAACAGATCGTCAGCGAGCATGGTGGAACCATTTCTTGCCAGAGCGAACCCGGACAAGGCACGAGTTTCGTTGTGGAGCTACCAGCACTGTCCAGAGAGATGGAAGCTGATGAGATAAAATCTTAGAAGTCATAAATTCGACTATTTCCATGAAAGACAAAAAAGTGACAATCAGCAGGTGCATTCGGGAGCTTATTTGGCAGTAGGCAGACAGTTCGGGCCATACACACTTACCCGGAAACTTGCCCGGGGAGGCATGGCCGATATCTTTTTGGCAACCCGGCGCACTGATCGGGGCGAAACACTCTGTGTCATAAAAATGATGCTCCCGAAGTCTCTTCGCAATCCTGAAGCACTCAAGCTTTTTCTTGGAGAAGCCCGCCTGGCTGCCCTGCTTGATCATCCGAATATTGTGCGTATTCTTCAATTGGACAGGGTCGACGACTACTACTTCATCGCTATGGAGTACATCCCCGGCGAAACCCTGTTTCATCTGCTGCACCAGAATGCCAGGCTACAACAGAAGCTGACAGCCTGGCAGGCTGCCGGCATAATCCGGCAAGCCTGCCAGGGACTGGGCTATGCCCATGGTATGACCAACATACAAGGCAAACCGCTGAATCTTGTCCACCGCGATATCAGTCTTTCCAACATCATTCTTTCATACTCCGGCCAAGTTAAAATTCTTGATTTCGGAATTGCAGCTGCTGAAACCAGAACAGTCGGCTTTCCGCAAGGCAAGGCTCTCGGCAAATCCAGTTACATGTCTCCCGAACAATGCATCGGAGACAAAATGGATCGGCGTTCGGATCTTTTCTCTCTGGGAATTGTATTTTGGGAGTTGTCGACTGGCGGAGCCTTGTTTCCAGGATCCAACCGAAAAGCGATATCAAAAAACATAATATCCGGCGAAGTGCCACGACCCTCAATCCACAATTCTGAAATCCCCGCTGGGCT
>JAFDKH010000287.1:0-5413 GCA_019307065.1 Deltaproteobacteria bacterium | reverse complement strand
GAAGTCCCTGGCAGCCAAGCCCAAGGACAGATTTCAAGATGCCCATCAGATGGGTGAAGCCATTGAGCAAGCCGCCAACGGCAGACTTGCAAGCGAATCAGAGTTGGCCGCAATGCTGGAAGATCGTTTTTCAGTTGACCGGGCCGAAAACTCTGCGATTGGTGAAGTCGGCGACGAAATAGCTCTCGAGTCACTCCTCTTCGACGATCTTGAGGCTGAACCACCTAGACGTGACAGCAAGAGCTTTGAACGCAAGCGTACAGTTTTATCTCGCACGACAATTATGATTTTAGTGATTTGCGGTATACTCTTGATTGCCGCCATTAGTCTGCGCATTTTTGTCGGTTCTCAAGGATCTGCCCAAAAGGAAACCCCGCATAAAAAACAACAGCCAGTTACGGGCCGAATCAAAGTTGAATCCAGTCCCCGAGGAGCTCGGATTGAAATAAATCGAATCGATTCCGGCTTGGTGACGCCTGCTTCAATATCTGGATTGTCCCTTCATAAAGATCTGGAGATTGGCTTGTTTTTGGACGGATATGTCTCATGGTCCACCAAGGTTAGGCTTGAGACTGCTCAGCAACGCAGGATCAACGCCATATTGGTGTCCAACAAACCCGCTCGCCAACCAAGACATTGATTCGTCGAAACATGTCGAGAATTATCGCGAGTGTTATCATCTTGATCAGCCTGGTCAGTCTACCGGGCCGGGCCCATGATCCCGCCCTGCCCTGGCGCACAATCACAACCCCCCACTTCGAAGTTCATTTTCATGCGGGAACCTACGAACTGGCCGTCAGAGTAGCCCAAGCCGCTGAGGCTGCCCTGAAGAAAATTTCAGCGGCCCTTGAGCACATGCCGGCAAACCGTATCCAGTTGATTATTTCTGATCAAACCGATAGCGCCAACGGCTTTGCAACGGTCTTGCCTTATAATACTGTACACTTGCTGGCGAGTGCCCCAGAGAATCTCAGCATTCTCAACGACTTCGACGACCATATCTGGATTCTGGTTTCTCACGAGCTCACTCATATTGTGCACATGGACACCATCAGCGGTCTTCCGGCAGCCTTCAACATGATTTTTGGGCGGACCGTTTTTCCAAACGGCGCCCAGCCAACCTGGTTTACTGAAGGCCTGGCAGTCCATTTTGAATCTTCGCTGTCCAGCGCAGGCCGAATCCGATCTTCTTTGTTCAAGATGTTCTTGCGAACGGCCGTCCTGGCCGGAGTCTTCCCTGAAATCGACCAGGTTTCAGGCACGATGCAGGCTTGGCCCCAGGGAACTGCGCCTTACTTGTATGGAGCTTTCTTTATTGATTACTTAGTCCGCCGCTTCGGAGAGACCGCCTTGACTGATCTCAGTCAACGAATGGGAGGTATGCTAGTACCTTGGACCTTGAACATTGTGGCCCGCAACGAACTGGGTAGTGATTACGTCTCGCTCTATGAGGACTGGCGCCAGACCGAACTTCTAAGCGCCCAGGCAACCCTAAAAAAGCTGCAGCAAGAGGGCTTGACCCCTTTTCGGTTTCTAACCCGGCGCGCACAGTTTCAACAAAACCCGCGTCTCAGCCCGAGCTCCGGGCAAATCCTTTATTATTCGGCACCCACAAACCGTTGGCCGACCATGCGATTTGTAGCCAAAGACGGCAGCAACGATCGTATTCTAACCGAGGTCAACAACAACGCCGGAGCAGCATTCACCCCTGATGGCCGAGCAATCATTTACAGTCAAACAGACATTGTCGACCAGTTTTACGTGTTCAACGATTTGTTTCATCTAGATCTGGAGACCGGACGAACCACAAGGTTGACCCGGGGTGCCCGTGCACGTTCTCCGGATATTTCGCCCGATGGCCGCTCGATAGTATTCGTCCAGAATCGAACAAGCCATTCTCAATTAATGCTAGCCGGCCTAGATGACAACGACTTTAAAAACCAAACGATTGTCCAGCTTACCAACTTTACGAATGGCGCACAGCTCTACACTCCCCGATTTTCACCAGACGGTCGTCACGTAGTTTTCAGTGCAACTACCTTAGCAGGCGGAAGAAACATCTGGCTATTGCAGCTCGACGATCATTCACTTAAGAAGCTTACCGACCAACGTTTTATGGATCTCGATCCAGTTTTTTCACCTAGCGGTGGAAAAATATTCTTCAGCTCGGATCGTACCGGGATCTACAACATCTACTCGCTAAACATTAGCACACTGGAAATATCACGCCTGACCAACCTGGTAACCGGAGCCTTTACTCCCGATCCCGCCCCAGACGAATCTGGCTTGGCTTTTACTGTCTTTGGAAAAGACGGCTTCGACATCGCCTGGCTCGATCTGCCTCTAGCGGCGCTGCCGACAAAAAACTCCCGCGAACCTCGACCGGACCCACCCTATGTCGAAAGCCAAGAAGAATATCCAGTCGAAACCTACCAACCCTGGTCGACTCTCTGGCCGCGAGCCTGGTTTCCAATTTACGGGGCCGATCCCTGGGGCTCGACCTACGGGCTGATGTTCGCTGGCCGTGATGCCCTGGGCAAGCTGGATTACAAGGTTGAGTTGACCTTTGGGCCGGAAGAAAAACAAGTTTATCTCGATCTTAGCATTCTGACTCGTTTGTTTTATCCGAGTTTGTACATGTACGTCGGACGTCATGTTTATCGCTACTACAACGAAGCACTTATCAATGATCGTCCTTTCGCAGTCGACAAAGAGCGGCTGACTCTATATTTTGACGTCGCCTTTCCGTTTTCCAGTTTTCGCGAAAGCCATTATATCTTTTTCAACTACGACATCAGAATGTATGATCGCTGGACTGAAGTTCCGCGTGATCCGATGGGATTCGAACCGAAATTGCCCGATGACAGCAACCTCGCCTGGCTGGGGATCGGCTGGTCATATTCAAACGTTCGAAGATTTACTCAATCGATCAGTTCCGAAGAAGGTATAAGTACTTCATTGTCGTTACGCTATAGCCATCCGACTTTGGGTAGCGGCTCGCGCCTTGCCGAAGCTCGATTCAGGTTCAGAGCATATGTCCCGATAATCCGCGACTGGCATCATGTCTTAGCTTTTGGAATTCAAGGCGGCATCTCTCTGGGCGATAAACGCAAGAAGGGACTTTACGTTGTTGGCGGTTTGCCCGTGCGTGACCCATTCCTGGATGCATATTATGGCTACCGCTACGGAGGGCTGCATCTACGCGGTTACCCACTAAGTGCCTTCGTCGGATCGATGTTCATGCTGAGCTCTATCGAGTATCGCTTCTGTATCTTCGACATCGAATCCGGGGTTCTCACGTTACCGTTCTATCTCAGACGCCTGCATGCTGCGGTTTTCGTCGATGTCGGCGGCACCTCGGCCGCTGAACCAAGTCTTGATCTACTTAAGGTCGGAATAGGAGCCGAGCTACGCCTGGATATGTATCTGGGTTACTACCTGCCAACTACTCTGCGCTTTGGCTATGCTCGTGGTCTGTCGGAACGCGGCAATAATAACTTCTATCTCACCATGGGCTATGGTTTCTAAAAACCCTGCTACCTCCGTCCCTGGTTTAATCCTTGCCCTCTAGACCATAACGTAAAACCTTGCGACCACATTTAAGGCAATAGGTCATTAGCTCCTGGTCCGAGACTATCGGTTGGTACATTTGGAATTGGTCACAGTTCGTATTTTCACAAATTTTGTAAAGAGTAGCTCCCTGTTTGAACAACACCAACAGGCGACGTTTGGGCATCTCGAAAATAGTGTACTCGTGAATCAACCCTATATCGCTCATCTAGACCACCTTTATGCGAGATCTTAGCCTCTATCAAACGGTTACTTCAACTATATGACTTAATATCACTTGAAATCAGTTGGTTACCATTTTACTCTGTACTTACCGTGGAATATGTACAGCGCAAAGAAATAGGTTCATTCGTATTCCATGCCCACCTCGACACCGGCGGAACCGCAAATGTTTTCTTGGCTCGCAAAAAAGGCGAAGAATCTTTTGCGGTAATAAAAATCCTTCGCAAGAAGTGGAAGAACGTCCCCGAACTCACGTCTATGTTCGATCAGGAGGGTCAAATAATGACTCGCCTGAAGCATCCCAACGTCGTACAAATTATCGACCAGGGCAAACACGAGGGCCTGCCTTACCTGGTTATGGAATACCTGCCAGGCGAGCACCTCAATATCGTCAGCAAATTGGCCCACAAACAAAAAATAACCATCTCGCCCAGCATTCTGGCCAAGATCTTCTTACAGGTCGCCCGAGGACTCGAGTATGTTCATGAGGCGTGCGACGAGCAAGCCCGAAAACTAGAACTAGTTCATCGCGATATTAGCCCGCAAAATATTTTTTTATGCTTTGACGGCACTGTCAAACTGCTTGATTTCGGAATTGCCCTGGTGATCAATAGCGAAGTAGTCACCCGCACAGGTGTCTTGAAGGGCAAGTTTAGTTACATGTCGCCCGAGCAGATTACCCACGTGGATCTTGACGGTCGTTCTGATTTGTTTTCCCTTGGAGTTGTAATGTGGGAAATCATCTGCGGCCGGCGTCTATTTAAGGCCAGCAACGAATTCGAGACCATGAAAATGGTCGTTGAAAAGGAAATCCCTTCACCTGGCTGGTATTACGACAACCTGCCAAAACAACTTGAAGAAGTTGTCATGCAATGCCTGAACCGCTCAATAGAATCACGCTTTTCTAGCGCCGGCCAACTCTGCCAAGCACTCGAGCAGTATCTCGAAAGCTGCGGGCCCGGCGACTCCCTGAGGTTCTTTACCAGACAAGTCCTTTCAGATCGCCATGAACAAAAGAAGAAGATTGTCAACTCCATTCAGCGTGAAGACAGCCTGCGTGAGTTCCTTTTCGGTGATATGGGCGACTATCTTGATGGCATCAATGTTTCAGATGATATCGCGAAATCGTTTCAAGATCCCGTGGTTAGCGGTGCTGCGATTGAACCTGGTACCCAGTCCTCTTTGAGTAGTAGCGATATCCAACCCATCGCTGACGAACTTGAAAACACTGATGGCTCTATTCCGGCATTCAGTGACGTCGATCCGGGATACAGAGAGACAGTCATACGAAAAGTTGAAGCCAAGCCTCATAAAAATGCAGTTCTAGAAGAAACTCCTGGAAAAGCGCCCGACCCAGTTGAAAAAAGTCCCGTCGAAAAGAAGAAAAAGATAGACCAGGACAACCGAGAGTATTCGCAGAAGATTCTGACCAAAGCCAAACGCCAACGAAAACGTAAGAAGATCTCTCATCGGATCGTGAAGTACTTCATGATTTTAATAGTCTTGGCCGGCTTGGGGTTCGGCGGTTGGAAACTATACGGATATCTTTCGGTTAAATTTTTCAGCGAAAGCAACTTACCGAAACAGCCTGGGATTTTGTCTTCACAACAGCCATGCCCGA
>JAFDKH010000015.1 GCA_019307065.1 Deltaproteobacteria bacterium | reverse complement strand
TGGCCGGGCCACAAGGCAAGACTTCTTTAGAAGCAGCCCGGACTCCCAATCTGGATGCCTTGGCTAGATATGCAATCTGCGGTTTTCACATTCCGGTTGCCCGGGGTATTACGCCGGGATCTGGTCCGGCGCATATCGGCTTGTTCGGCTACGACCCATTCCGCTACACGATAGGTCGTGGAGTGCTGGACACAGCCGGAACTACTTTTGAGTTCGAACCGGGTGACCTGGCGAGTCGACTGAACTTCGCTACTCTCTCATCCGACGGCACGATTGCCGACCGGCGGGCTGGCCGTATCGGAGACGAAGAGGGTAAACGCGTGGTGGCCAAGTTGGCCGAGAAGATCGGTCAGATCGATGGCGTCAAACTTCTGCTTCAACATGTCAAGGAGTACCGGGCGGCTGCAATTTTCCGAGGGGAGAAACTCGACGGCCGCTTGTCTGATAGTGACCCGCAAAAGGTAGGCCTTGAGCCCTTGCAGGTTGTTCCGACAGAAGCTCAACCGACAGAAGAAGCCCGGTTGGCTGCCAGGCTTGCTAACCAGTTTATTAGCCAGGCAAAAAAAATCCTGGCCGACGAACCCAAGGCTAATTTCCTGATGATGCGTGGTTTCGATATTTATGAGCCCCTGCCTGATTTTAGTGCTTTGTACAAATGGCGGGCAGCGGCAGTCGCGGCTTATCCCATGTACAAGGGAGTTTCCAAACTGGCCGGTATGCAGGTGATCGAGGCCGGCCAGGAAACTATCGAGGACGAGATCGACCAAGTCGAGCGCATTTGGCAGGACACGGATTTTATTTTTCTGCACGTCAAGAAGACCGACTCGAAGGGCGAAGACGGTGATTTTGAGGGTAAAGTCGAGGTAATCGAGCATTTTGATGCCTTGTTGCCGCGCCTGAATGCCTTAAACCCGGATGTTTTATGCGTAACAGGAGATCACTCGACGCCTTGTAGTATGCAGGCCCATTCCTGGCATCCGGTGCCGATCAGCATATCGGCCAAGACGGCTCGAACCGACGGCTGCCAGAATTTTGGTGAAATGAGCTTCACTTCCGGGGGCCTCGCTCAAATCCATTCTACCGAAATCCTGCCACTTTTGCTGGCTCATGCCGGACGCCTGAAAAAATTCGGAGCGTAAGTCCGCTCGACCGGGTCGCTGTCGATCGGGCTTGTTCTGCCAACCAGAAATCGGTTGCAAACTCCCGCGCTGAATGGTATTTTTTTCAATCGGTTAGCGCCCTAAGGCCCCAACCGCAACTTAGTCTTCCGATCGGTTCCGAGGTGCCGTTTGGCGAGTATTCCAGAAGAATCTTTGGAGAAATTATTATATTTCCGGAGGGAGATAGACCGGATTTTCAAGGCCTTTTTTGATCCGCGGCGGAAAGAAGCAGTCTCGGGAGGCGGGCATGTCGATCTGATCCTTGATGTTTTCGAGACATCCGAGGAGATTGTCATGGAGATCGACCTGCCGGGTCTGGCCAGAGAAGATATTGAATTGTCGGTTCTAAGGGATGTCATTATTATTGAAGGGAAAAAGAAAAAGGCAGCCGTCACTGGTGAAGTCAAGTTTCACTGTCTGGAAAGGAACTTCGGTAGATTCCGTCGGATAGTCGAAATTCCAAGAGCAGGTGACACCAGCAACATCAGAGGCGAATATGTACAAGGTGTCCTGCGAGTAAGTCTGCCAAAAATCGAAGATCGCAGAGGTCAAAAGCGAAAAGTGCCTGTTGATTAAGTAGTAACCACAGTTAGGTATTTCGGCGCCATAGTGGTTGTTGAGCTGCGCCAGCTGAAGCGGAGTTGCATGATTCCCATGGAGGACCACGACCAGTTTGAAATACCGGGAACACTCCCGGTGGTACCAGTTCGCGACTTGGTGATATTCCCGTACACCATTGTCCCGTTGTTCATTAGTCGTGAGATTTCGGTATCTGCAATGGAGCAGGCTCTGGCATCTCATCGAATGGTGTTATTGTCCGCCCAACGCGAAGTCGATAAAGACAATCCGGAGTTGGAGGACCTTTACCGGGTTGGCACAGTCGGCATGGTTATGCGCATGCGGCGGCTTCCCGATGGGCGCCTCAAAGTTCTCATCCAGGGACTGGTCCGCGGGCGCGTCGAAAGCCTCGAGGAAGTCAGACCTCACTTGAAAGCTCGCGTAACTCCAATCTATAATCTGCCGCTGGAAGAGATCTCGATGGAGACAGAGGCGCTGATGCGCTCTTTGCGAGAGAAACTTCAGCAGTTTAGTGACATCACTCAGGTGCCCGGGCCTGATGTCATAGTTGTCTTACAAGGCATGAAAGATCCGGGCCGCCTGGCTGATTTGATAGCTTCTAACCTGGCGCTTGAAGTCAGCACCTCTCAAGAGGTGCTGCATACACCTGATCCGGTCAAGCGACTCCGCCTGGTGGCCGAGTTGTTGAGCCGAGAGCTCGAGGTAGTTCAGACCAAAGCTCAGATAGAAATCAAAACAAAACAGAAAATGGGCAAAACTCAGCGGGAATACTTCCTGCGAGAGCAGATCAAGCAAATTCGCTCCGAACTGGGTGAAGATGCTGCCGACGATGAGCTGCTTGAGCTTGGGGCACGAATTGACGGGAGTGATATGCCCGAACAAGTGCTCAAGGAGGCCCAAAAACAACTGAAGCGGCTTTCAAATATGCATCCCGAGAGCGCCGAATCTGGAACCATTCGAAGCTATCTTGATTGGTTGCTGGACCTTACCTGGCAAAAAGCCACGCCCGACCGGCTCGATCTGGAAAAAGCCTCTCAAGTACTGGAAGAAGACCACTTTGGTCTGGCCGAAGCTAAGGATCGGGTACTCGAATTTTTGAGCGTCAGGAAATTGAATCCGGACAATCCGGGTGCGATCCTGTTATTCGTTGGCCCCCCCGGGGTAGGTAAGACGTCTCTGGCGCGTTCGATTGCCCGAGCAATTGATCGCAAATTTGTCAGGGTGTCATTAGGCGGAGTTAGAGACGGCGCCGAGATCTACGGCCACCGGCGAACCTATATTGGCTCTATGCCGGGGCGCATTATTCAGGGCATGAAACAGGCTGGTTGTGTCAACCCGGTTTTCCTCCTGGATGAAATAGACAAGTTGGGACGAGATTTCAGGGGAGATCCGGCCGCGGCCCTGCTCGAGGTTCTTGACCCGGAACAAAATAACAGTTTCGTAGATCACTATCTCAACCTTCCATTCGATCTCAGCCGCGTCATGTTTATTGCAACGGCCAATCGGATTGACACGATTCCTGGGCCCCTGTTGGATCGAACAGAAGGAATCCATTTACCTGGTTACAGTCTCGAAGAGAAAATTACGATTGCGACAAAGCATCTTGTGCCTGAACAAATGACCAAGGCAGGCATAAGCAATCGAAAAGTCGAAATCGGTTCAGAAGTACTCAGTCTGATGATCGAAAGGCACACTCGGGAATCCGGGTTGCGTCAATTGGAAAGGGCGATTGCCCAAGTCTGCCGAAAGCTCGCCAGGCGGGTGGCCCAGGGCCAACCGACCCCAAAGGTTTTTGACCCGGGCAAACTGCGTTCCTATCTTGGCCCGATAGTCCATCAGCCGCTCGAGCAACTATCGGAAAATACGATCGGCGTGGCGAATGGGTTGGCCTGGACGCCGGTCGGCGGTGAAACAATCCAGGTGGAAGTGGTTGCCATGTCGGGCAGGGGTCAGTTGATTCTGACCGGTCAGCTTGGAGAAGTAATGAAGGAATCGGCCCAGGCTGCACTGAGTTTCGCTCGATCGCAAGCTGAGAAAATGGGAATAGCCCCTGATTTCTTCGCCTCAAACGACATTCACATTCATATCCCCGCCGGCTCGATTCCAAAGGACGGGCCATCCGCAGGAGTGACTCTGACAGTCGCGCTGGTGTCGCTGTTGACCGGTATTCCTGTCCGGCATCAGGTTGCCATGACCGGTGAGATATCTCTGAGTGGACGCGTGTTGCCGGTTGGTGGAGTTCGTGAAAAACTACTGGCAGCCTGCCGGGCCGGTTTTGAGGAAGTCATCATTCCTGCTCAAAACCATGACGACCTGGAAGACATCCCTAGCGAAATCCTTAGCAAACTCGAAGTAACAGAGATTACGTCTATTGGGCAAGCCCTCGAGAGAGCCCTGGCAAAACGGCCTGTTCGTGATTCCAAAAAAAAGATTGGGACTCAAGTGTCTGCTCCACGTTCCGATCGTAAGTCAAATTCATCAATGTGCCGAAAGCAGGGGCCTGCGTAGATGGTTCAGATCAACCTCGACCAGCGTGAGATTACGCTTAAAATCGTTTATTACGGTCCGGCACTTTCGGGAAAAACGACCAATCTGCAAGTCGTTCACCACATGCTGGATCCAAATGTACGTGGTCGGCTCATGATTCTGGATACCTCCGATGATCGTACACTTTTTTTCGATCTCATGCCGGTCTACTTCAAAACGAAATCGGGCTTCACGGTTAAGGTCAAGCTCTTTACCGCCCCTGGACAGGTGATGCACAATTCAACCCGCCGGATAATTTTACAGGGGGCGGACGGGGTTGCGTTCATAGCAGATTCCCAGAAGCACTTGGGAAAGGCCAACAATGAATCCTGGCGAGGCATGGTTGCGAATCTCAAGCTAAACGGTATTGATGCTAAAGAAGTTCCTTTGGTAATTCAGTTCAATAAACGCGACTTGCCCGAAATAAGGTCAGACGAAGAGATCGAAGAAGTAGCCCAGAAAGGGAGTGAACCAGTATTCAAGGCGACAGCAATTCAAGGCAAAGGAGTAATGGAAACCCTCGAGGGAATTCTTCGGCTTACCTGGAAATCACTGACCCGTAAATACGGCTTAGAGGACAAATTGAAAATCACTGAAGAACAATTTATCAACAATGTTCTCAAGAGTTCGGTCAAGGCAATACCGAATACACCGCAAAAAGAAAAAGGAGAAGCCAGATGAATCCAACATCCGCAGCTAGTTCGTCAAGCGGCTCGGTTCTCCAGCGGAGTTTTTCACTTGGCGAGTTACTCGATCTGGAATCTTTCAGGGATGTCTGCGATAGCTATGCCAGCCTGTTCAAGATTGGGTTCAAGATATTCGATACTTCACGGGAGATGTTGGTAGACGTCATAGGGGTTGGGGCTGACTTCTGTGCCTACCTGTTCAGTCATTCAGAAGGCAAGTCTCGCTGTACGCGTGGTGTATCGAAGATCCGTGACATTGAATTTGCCGAGGCCAAACCAGAATATCACAACTGTTTTTCGGGATTGCGCTACCTTATCTCCCCGATCACCCACGAAGGCACCATCATTGGCAAAATAGTATACGGCCCCTACTTGCCGGCCGATATTGAACCACCGGATCTTTCAGGGTTGGGAGAGAAATTCAAGCCCGAGATTTCCACTCGTTTACTCGGGACAGTCCGCAAGGTCCAGGATGATGTTGTTCGCAGGGTGGTCCGTCATCTAGCGCAAATGATTGATGTTATGATGCACGTTGGTTACAAGCATGCCCTTATTTCGCGAATGCATGTCGAGGCTGTCACGGCCTCCTATACCGAGCTTCAAGCAAAAAACCAGGCCCTTCAGGAGTCATTTGAACGGCTGAGAGAGCTCGATCGACTTAAGAGCAACTTTCTGGCCACCGTCTCGCATGAACTGCGGACACCTTTGACGTCTGTGATCGGTTACAGCGAAATGCTTTTAGAGGGGTTGGCCGGTCCGCTGTCGGATGAGCAAGTCGAATACCTGAGTACAATTATGGAAAAGGGAGAGCAGTTGCTCGGCTTGATAACCGGAATCCTGGATTTCTCAAAGATCGAATTGGGCAGCCTGCGGCTCAATACCGGCCCGACCAACATTGTGGAAATAGCTCGCTCAGCAGTTACGACGGTTATGCCGATCGCCCGCAAGGCAACGGTCGGAATCGAATTTACGACTGGCGGTACAATTCCGTGCATCGAAGTCGACGGAGATAAAATTCGGCAAGTCCTGGTCAACCTTATCGGCAACGCTGTCAAATTCAACCAAGAGAATGGCAAGGTTTCCGTGGACGTGGGCGCCTGTACCCGTGATGTTGCCGAGAGCAAAGAAGCCGATCTGCCGGCTGCGCTGTCACCTCAATCCGAAGATTTTATAAGCATTAAGATAGCCGACACTGGTCTGGGAATACCTCAGGACAAAATAAATCGTATTTTTGATTCATTCTATCAAGTAGATGGTTCTTCAACTCGTGAATACGGAGGAACCGGACTGGGACTGGCAATTGCCCGCAGTTTGATAGATGCACATGAAGGACGTATCGAAGTGGAAAGCGAGCACCACCAGGGAAGTACTTTCACCGTTTTACTGCCAATTGCGCGGGAAGCCTAACGAGAGGAATTACGAGATGAAACGCATATTAGTCGTGGATGACGATCCGGATATTCGCGTTCTTGAGGAGAAGATTCTAAAAAGAGAAGGTTACCAAGTCATTACGGCCTCGAATGGCAAAGCGGCCATTGAGGCCATCAAGACAGAAGAATTCGACCTTGTTCTGTTAGATATCATGATGCCCGGAATCGACGGTTTCGAGGTCAGCCGCTTTTTTCGCCGTGAACTCGAATGCAAAAACATGCCGGTCGTCTTTGTGACAGCCAAGGATGATGCCGACTCAATGCGTGAAGGGTTTAGATCCGGGGGGACTGTTTTTCTGTCAAAGCCATTTACCGCCAACCAATTGATGCGTGTAGTCAATTCGATTATCAAGGGTTAGACCGCTGGTTATTTAGACTGATATTTGTCGGTGGAGTCTGAAGCAAGGACTTACAGGATGAAGTTGCTATACAAGAATGTCATCGGGATATTGCTGGTTATGGCGGCGCCCATGGCGGCTTTTTTCATTTGGCAATATGGGGGCTTGTCGGACAGGTTTCAGTCGCTGGCAATAGTTGTAGCAGCATTCGTGTCGGTAATGGTTGCCTGGACTTGGGCCTACCTGCACGGCCGTCGCCTCACAAGACTGTTGAGTTCGGCGGCCCGGGTCGGGGCGGGCGATCTCTCTGGCCATGTTCAATTTCGAGCGAATGCCAGCTGGCCGGATGAAATCGATGCTCTCGAAAAACTGTTCGAAGAAATCAGGGCGAATTTTACTCTTATGTTGCGAACTGTTGAGTCGACATCGAGCAGCGTAAACTCATCATCTCTGTCACTGACGGATTTGGCAAAAAGAATAACCGTTTCGGTCGGTGAAATTTCGCAGTCGATGGATGCAATTTCTCAAGGTGCCGAGCTGCAAACGGAACTTGTGGATAAAACTTCTGCACTGATTACCGAAATGGCGCGGAGCATTGAGCGAACCTCGCTTTCCGCCGAGGATGCGGCTCGATCGTCAACCGAAGCCAGCGTAGTTGCCCAGGCCGGTCATAAAATGGCTGATGAGGCCGTCGAAAAAATGCGCGGCGTTTTTGAGGGGATTGAAAAGTATTCAAAAAGAGTGGCTGACTTCGGGGAGCAAACCAAAGAGATCGGGAAAATTGTCAAGGTAATCACCGAAGTTGCCCAGCAAACTCACTTGTTGGCGATCAATGCCACTATTGAAGCTGCCCGAGCGGGAGATGCCGGTCGCGGTTTTGCAGTAGTTGCCGAAGAAATTCGCCAATTGGCAGAGAATACTTCCCGTTCGGCTGATCGGATTACACAGATAGTCGACGAAGTAGTCAGCGACAGCGTAGAAGCGGTCAAGGCGGTCAAGGAGAGCTCGGTTCATTTATCTGAAGGCCGCGATCAACTGCCTTCGATCATTGATGCACTAAAGAACATCGTGGCTGCAGTAACTAGCGGTTCCGACCGAGTTCAGATAATCAGTCGATTAGCCAAGGAGCAAATCGCCGGGGCCGAACAGACGGTTAAGGCAATAAAGAATATTTCGCAGGTATCTCAGAAAAACGCATCTTCGACAGATGCGGTTTCGCGGGCAGTCGAAACTCAGAGCAACTCACTGCTAGGTGTGACCAAGCTGGCCGCCGAGATAGTAGATTTGGCCGGAACAATGGATGCCCAGGTTCAGAAGTTCAAACTTGGAGAATCGCGTGAATCAAGAACCGATCCAGAACGAAAATGAGGCATCTGAACAATTGATCTCCGGTCGGACCCTGATTGTCCGTATCGGTGACGAGCGGTTCGGCCTGCCGTTGGAATTGGTCAAAGAAGTGTTGGAGCTCCCTGCTGTTTTAGTTTCTGTGCCGGGCGCACCGAGATGGATGCTCGGGATTATTAACCACCATGGTCATGTCGTTCCAGTCGTTAGAATGAGTTTTCTGGCCAAAGTCAGCGGCGCAGACAATCCTAAGCATGTGATCCTGGCTAAAACCAACCAGGATTTGATTGGGCTGGCGGTCGACCAAATCGAGTCACTCGACATGGTCAAGCAGGAGGTAGTAACCAATTGTGAACAAACGGGATATTCAAGAGCTTGGTATCGCGGGAGTTTATTAGAGCAATTTGATTCAGCCGCGCTCGACAAGACAATCCGGCAACTCCTGGCGCAACACACCAGACAAGTTGACGGAGTGCCTAGGGCGTAGTAAGTACCTAAAAGGTTCAGGCGCCCAGGAGGCAACAATGGCAAGCCGCGTTCTCATTGTGGATGATGCAGTATTTATGAGAAATACCCTCAAAGAAATTTTTATCTCCGACGGCTTTGAGATAGGCGGAGAAGCCGCAAATGGAGTGGAGGCAGTTGAGAAGTACAAGGACATCAAGCCTGAAATAACCACGATGGACATCGTAATGCCTTTTAAAAACGGCATAGAAGCCACACGGGAAATTGTCAAAGATGACCCAAATGCAACCATCATTGTTTGTAGTGCCCTGGGTCAGGAGTCTTTGGTGATGGAGGCAATTGAGGCCGGCGCAACGGATTTTATCGTTAAGCCTTTCAAGGCCGAAAATGTAACTCAGGTCGTCAAGAAGGCCATGGCCGCTCGCCGTTGATCTTCTCTCCCATCTGGCCGGTTCGCCGATGGATATGTCAAAATACAAATCGCTCTTCATGAGCGACACGTCGGATCACCTGGATTCCCTGGAAAGGGAGTTGCTGCAGCTCGACCAGCAGCCAGAAAATACTGAAAGCATCAATGAAGTGTTCAGGCACCTCCATTCGATCAAGGGCATGGCCAGCTCCATGGGCTACGAAGAGATGGCTCACCTGGCGCATCGCCTGGAAGATCTGATGTCTTTTCACCGAGATCATGGCCCGGCCTTGACTAAACAAGAAGTGGATTTGCTGCTGAACGGAACGGATGAATTACGCAAGCAACTGAAAGCAATTGCAGACAACCGCCCCTTGGATCCGGCCCCCCAGGAATTAATGACGGCAGTTGACCAGCTAGTCCGCAACAAGAAAAAGGAAAATATCAGTCAGCCTGTTGAGATTGAAGATCTAAGCTCAGAGCCGCCAGAGTTGCAAGACGACTTATCGAATTCCTTTGTGGTTGAAGCGACAATCTCGAAAGATAGCAGCACGCCGGCGGTTCGGGCCTTTTTGGTGTACAAACGACTGGCCGAATTTGGCCAGATAGTAGAGTCAGAACCCAGCCTGGCGAATTTGCGGGCAGGTCAATTTTCGGGTCGCTCGATTCGATTCTGTATTCAAACAAGAAGAGCGCTTACCGAACTCAAGAGAATGGCTGGTACTTTAGTTGACCTGGAACACATCGACATCAGGCCGGTCGGGCAGCAGGCCGATCAAATGGCAGACGATTCGCAAAAAGCACAAACCATCGAAGTTCAAGCTGAAGAACTTCCATCCAGGACCAGGGCGACGACTGTTCGAGTGAATACAGAGCTGCTCGACTTCTTCGTGGATTCGGTCGGCGAACTAATTACATTACGTTCGTTTTTCGAAGATCTTTCAGAGCGTCTCGATGTGGCGGCGATGCGTGAGGGGGTCAGAAAGTTTGGTAAAGTCGTGCACCGGCTGCATGACCGTGTAATGGAAGTCAGAATGGTTCCGATTTCCCTTCTGACTCAACGGTTACCCCGGGTCTGCCGAGACATTGCCAACAGCCGCGGCAAGCAAATTCGCTTTGATATTCAGGGCGAGAATGTAGAGCTTGATCGGGCACTTGTCGAGGCTCTGGATACACCGGTCTTACATCTATTGCGCAACTCTGTAGACCATGGCATCGAGACTCCCGAAGAGCGGGTTGCTGCCGGAAAAGATCCCCAGGGAAAGATTAGCCTGACGGTACAACGAAGTTCGGATCGAGTTATTTTGACTCTTTCGGACGATGGTCAAGGGATCGATCCGCAGAAGGTGCTCGTAAAAGCTAAGCAGATGAAGATCCGTATTTCTGAGATGGATGTGTTGTCTCCGGGCGATGTCTTCGACCTTATTTTCCGCCCGGGCTTTTCAACGCGAACAGGTGTGTCGGAGATATCCGGTCGCGGTGTCGGTCTGGATGTTGTCAGAAAAGCGCTCGGCGATTTGGGCGGACGAGTAGCGGTAGAGTCTACACCGGGGCAAGGAACTACTTTCATTTTGGATATGCCGTTGACCTTGGCCATTCTCCAGGTGTTACTGGTGGAGCTCAAAGATTGTTTGTTGGCACTTCCGGCCGCGAGAGTCCACAGGGCCCTGACTTTAAAGACCGAGCAAGTCTCGAAAAATGGTCAGGGAATGATGTATTTATTTGGCGAAAAGAAAATTCCCCTGGTCGATCTACAGGGTCTGATTGAAGGCCGCTACGTTCAGGCGGCCGACCAGCTACCTAGCTGCCTGCCCGAAGGCGTCTTAGAAACCGTAGTGGTGGGGGTCGAAGATCGAGCCTTGCTTGCTTTGGGGGTCAAGCATGTCTCTGGGCACCGTGAAGTAGTTCTCAAGGGAGTTGGCTCGATGCTGAAAAGCCTCGGACCTTTTGGGGGTTCAGCGGTGCTCGGGGATGGTCAGCCCGTCCTGGTCTTGGATGTTGATGAGCTGATTGGCCGGGTGCCGTCGAGCTTGTGGGAGACCACAGATGAACAGTGATGCCGTGCGCAAGATGCTGGAGGAAGTTTCTCGCGGCGATATTGACGTTGACGAGGCTTTGGGGCGCCTACGGCATTTACCTTTTGAGGATATTGGGTTTGCCCGGGTGGACGGACACCGCGCACTACGCAGTGGCTTTCCAGAGGTTATTTTTGGACAAGGTAAAACATGTGAGCAAACTCTGGCCATTGCAGAGCGAATAGTCGCGCACGGCGGGCCGCTCTTGGTTACTCGCGTTTTGGAAGATGTCGGCAGTGCTTTACTGTTGCGATTTCCCGAAGGAAAACACAATCGCGACGCTCGTTGCTTTCATCTAGTCATCGAGACACCGGCAGATCGCGGGCGCGGTGAGATCCTGGTTGTCTCCGCCGGCACCTCGGACATACCCGTGGCCGAGGAAGCTGCCCTGACGGCCTGGATAATGGGGAATCGAGTTGATCGAATTTTTGATGCCGGAGTAGCCGGGATTCATCGTATATTGAGTGACCAAAAAACTTTAGAGCGAGCTGAAGTGCTGATTGTGGTTGCCGGAATGGAGGGGGCTTTGCCCTCTGTGGTCGGAGGGCTTGTCGACCGGCCGATCATTGCAGTTCCGACCAGTGTAGGCTATGGCGCCAGCTTTGGCGGGCTGGCGGCATTGCTGGGGATGCTCAACAGTTGTTCTGCCGGAGTGACCGTTGTCAATATCGACAATGGCTTTGGGGCCGGGTATGCTGCTGCCTTAATCAACCGGCGACACGAAAAAAGTAAATCATGAAGATTTTACATTTCGATAATATTTCCGGGATTGCCGGAGACATGGCCATGGGGGCCCTGTTACATTTGGGAGCAGGGCTCGATCCTCTGGTGGAAGCTTTGCAGGCAATGCAGCTTCAGGGTGTAGGTGTTTCAAAAGCGGCAGCCCAAGCACATGGAATTGGTGCGATTCAGTTCATTGTTAAGCAAGAACGAAAAGACTACCCGCATCGTTCCTGGCAAGATATTCGCGGGCTGATAAAAAAAGCTGGTTTGCCGGCCAGCGCTCGCGAAAGAGCCGAAGGAATTTTTAAAAAGTTAGCCGAAGCGGAAGCGCTGGTGCATGAGACGGATCCTGAAGACATAGTTTTTCACGAAGTTGGAGCGGTCGACTCGATTGCCGATATCGTTGGTTGTGCTCTGGCAATTGATCAATTCTGCCCCGATCAGATCACCTCTTCGCCACCGGTGTTGGGACGCGGAGTAGTCCAAAGTCAGCACGGACCGATCCCGGTCCCGGCCCCGGCAACGCTTGAACTGCTCAAATCGATACCAACCAGGGGGCTGGACATCGAGGGAGAGCTGACTACCCCGACCGGTGCAGCAATCCTGGCTTCTCAGGTTGATAAGTTCACCGCCTGGCCGAGCATGGTGATTACCAAAATCGGATACGGAGTCGGCAGCAAGGTTTTTGAGGGACGACCTAATGTTCTTAGAGTGGTCTTGGGTGAAAGCCCAGCCGATCAAGGTGATGAATTCCTGGTTGAAGCCAATATCGATGATATGAGCCCTGAGATGTTCGAATATTTAATTGCCTGCTTATTTGAAGCCGGAGCTCACGATGTCTGGTTACAGCCGGTGGTCATGAAGAAATCGCGTCCGGCTGTTACCCTGGCGGTTCTGTGTGACGAGAAACGGTTGGATTCTTTGGAGCGTATCATTTTTATCGAGACTACAACAATTGGGCTGCGCCGCCAGAAGGTCGAGCGGCGCAAGCTGAGCCGTCGTCAAGAGTCAGTCCAGACAGACTATGGGCCTGTCAGAATAAAAATTGCCGGAGAGGGCGGCGAGATTTGGACTGCCTCCCCGGAGCATGATGATTGTATAAAACTCGCTCAGGAAAATAAAGTGCCCTTGAAGACGGTTTATCTACAAGCCATGAAGGCTTGGAAGAGTTAGAACCGATCATGACGATCCTCAGAGGTATTCGCTGATGTCCAATGCGCTTCTGACTGGTGTTGATCCAGGTGTGGTCCGCGATCTGCACAATGATTGTTGTCGCGATCCACATGCTATACTTGGTGCCCATGAGGGTACTATGCAGGGCACCCCCGGCCTGGTTGTGCGCGCCTATCATCCAGATGCCGTCTCGATTGAGTTACAGCTGCATTCCGGTGAACTGATTCCGATGCAGCAGGTGGGGGACGGATTATTTGCTTGTTTTTTACCCGGCCGGTCTTTTCCGATTGATTACCAGGTTGCGATGAGTTTTGAAGATGGAGCCCGTTTTGTTCGCCGGGATCCATACTGTTTCCTGCCAACCCTGGGAGATTTAGACTTGCATCTTGCGGGCGAAGGACGCCATCTGAAGTTGTACGAAAAAATGGGTGCCCATTTACGCGAGATTAATGGTGTGGCCGGTGTGTCTTTTTCGGTCTGGGCGCCGAATGCCAAAAGAGTAAGTGTCGTTGGCGATTTCAATAACTGGGACGGTCGTTTGTTCCCCATGCGCCAGATCGGATCTTCGGGAATCTGGGAAATCTTCGTTCCCGGTATTGGGCAGGGAAGTCTGTATAAGTACGAGATAAAGACGAGCGCCGGGCAGCTGCGTCTGAAAAGTGATCCCTTTGCGTTTGCCATGGAGTTGCGACCCCAGACGGCCTCGGCGGTGTATGGGTTGACTGACTTCGCATGGGCAGACCGAGCCTGGATGAAACTGCGTCGGCATAGAGATCTCAGGCGTAGCCCGATGGCTATCTATGAGGTCCACTTGGGCTCCTGGATGCGTCTTCCGCAGGAGGACAATCGTTGGCTGAGTTACCGGGAAATGGCCGAGCGCCTTGTCGGCCACGTTAAAGATCACGGATTCAATTTCATCGAACTGATGCCGATCTCCGAGTATGTGTATGACCCATCTTGGGGATACCAGGTTACCGGCTATTTTGCCCCGACCTGTCGTTTCGGCAGCCCCGATGATTTTCGCTATCTGGTTGACTATTGTCACCAGAACGGGATCGGCGTCATTCTTGACTGGGTCCCGGCCCATTTTCCAAAAGATGACTTCTCGCTCAGGCAGTTTGACGGGACCGCCTTATATGAGCATGAAGATCCTCGAAAAGGAGAGCACAAAGACTGGGGCACGTTGATTTTCAATTATGGCAGACATGAGGTTCGCAATTTCTTACTGTCGAATGCCTGTTATTGGCTCGACCAGTTTCATATCGATGGTTTACGAGTTGATGCAGTTGCGTCAATGATCTATCTCGACTACAGCCGCAAGGCCCATGAGTGGGAGCCCAACAAATATGGCGGCAACGAAAACCTTGAAGCCATTGAGTTTTTACGGGAGTTCAACAAAGAAGTCTATGCCAACTTCCCGGGCGTGTTCACGCTGGCCGAAGAATCAACTTCATTCGCGGGAGTGACCTCCCCGACACATTTGGGGGGCCTTGGTTTCGGGTTCAAATGGGACATGGGCTGGATGAACGACACGCTTTCTTTCTTTCGCAAGGATCCAATCCACCGCAAGTATCATCACAACGATCTGACTTTCAGTATGATGTATGCCTATAGCGAAAACTTCGTAATGCCGTTGTCGCATGATGAAGTTGCTCAAGGAAAGGGCTCCTTATACGACAAAATGCCGGGCGATCACTGGCAGAAACTTGCCAACCTGCGGCTACTATTTACTTACCTGTTTACTCACCCGGGCAAGAAGCTATTGTTCATGGGGGCCGAATTTGGCCAGGGTCGCGAGTGGAGTTTTGACAAAAGCCTTGATTGGCACGAAGCCAGTGAACTCGAAAGGGCTGGTTTGCAGCAATTCTTCAAAGAGCTCGGCAGACTTTACCAGCGCGAGCGTGCTCTTTGGGCGCGTGAGCTGGAGCCGGAGGGTTTTTTCTGGATTGACTGTAGTGATTCCGATAGCGGTTGTATCTCGTATGTGCGTTGGGGAGACGGCGAAGAACTGATAGTCGTATTGAACCTGACTCCTACAATCAGGCACAACTACCGGATCGGTGCCCCGCGGCCCGGGCGCTACCGGGAGATCCTCAATTCAGATGCAGGGTTGTTCGGTGGAAGTAATGTCGGGAATGGGGGCTGGGTCGACAGCCTGCCCGAGGCAATGCATGGGCATTCCCAATGTCTGGAACTTACCCTGCCACCGTTGGCGGGGCTGATCTTCAAGCGAGAGTGAGAAAATCATGATGAGTCGAACCAAATCATTCAAAGTTGACAGCATTTCTTTTCTTGGCCATGCAGTTTTTTTTGCGCTTGTGTTAGCCGGCCTGATCGTCGGCTGTGCGGGTTCGAATGCAAGTCAGACAGCAGAAAAGACCGCTGCGCCGGATTCCTCGAGTGAGGCGCCCAAGAAGGTCGACAGCCCGGCAAAACAGGCCGGCGCGGCTCGGGAAGGTGATTGGGACCTGGGTGAGATATCTCTGCACTATCGGACTATCGGTGTTGGTCGGCCAATTATTTTATTGCATGGCGGACCGGGTGGCAATTATGGCGTGTTCAAACCACTCGAAGAGCTGGCAGATTCGTACAAGTTGATCATGTACGATCAACGCGCCAGCGGCAGTTCCGCCCGGATTCCGGTCGAACAACTGAACGAGGATCCCGGCCTGATAAGCGTATCGAAACATGTTGACGACCTGGAGGCCATCCGAAAGAAGCTTGGTCTGGAAAAGATGGTCTTGCTGGGACACAGTTGGGGTGCCAGCCTGGCAGCATTTTATGCCGCCGAATATCCCCAGAATATTGAAAAATTAATCCTCTATAACGGAGGTCCAGTCTGGCCGGAGTTGTTACAAAAACGCAAAGAAGAGATAATGAAGCGCTTGCCGGTTGAGGTCGTGAGTGAGATCGAATCGCAAGTCAAGCTTCTTTCTGAGAATATTACCAAATGGGATCAGCAGAAGCTTGATGAATGGTTTGTAAATATCGCAAAACTGAATATCCCAACCCTGTATTGCGACCCCGCGAAAATGGCTAAGACCGAAATTGGACCGGGCGGGTTCTGGGCCAATTTCCTGACAAACAAGTATCAAGAAGATTTTGATATCGAGAAATTCAAAAAGGACATTGCCAAGGTACAGGCTCCGGTCTTGCTCACCTCCGGACGTTGTGAAGTCAGCCCACTCGAGCGTCAGACAGTGCTGCAAGAGGCTATGCCCAATACTTCATTAGTGGTATATAAAAACAGCGGGCATCATCCCTTGACGGAAGAACACGACCTCTTCATTCAGACAATTAGAGCCTTCCTCGAGGGGCAGCCCTTGCCGCTTGACCTGCATTCGAGCAAATGAGTTACCGCCTGACCTGATAGCAGCGGGATAACACAAGCTTGCCTGTTTAATAATACGCATGATACGATCTGGGCCGTGAATTCAATGGAAAAAGAAGTAAGAAAAGAGCCTACCAGCATTCTGGTGATTGACGCTAATCCCGAGAGTAGAGAATATCTCGAGGCTATACTCGATGGCGGCAAATATAGCCTCGAGCTGGTCGAAAGTGGGCAGGAGGGTCTCGAAAAAGCACGCAGTCATCCACCCAAGGCCCTGATTCTGAGTTTAGCTTTGTCGGATATGGACGGGGCTGAGGTCTGCCGGGCACTAAGAAGCGAGCCGAGCACCTCGCAGATAGTTATTTTTATTCTTGGAGAACATGGAGATGAGAAACTGGCCAGAAGAGCCCTGGAGGCCGGGGCCGACGATTACCTGGTGAAACCCTTCCGGGGCCAGGAGCTCGAAATACGTCTCGATGCCCGGTTTCGTCGGCGTAGCTCCTCTTGGCGGCCTGAAGAACAAGAGGCCCTGTTAGATCTGACGAGATTATTGGCCTCCTCACTCGACATGAGTCAGTTGCTGCATTTGGTCGCTGTTCGGACAGCCGAACTGCTGCATGTGGATCGCTGTTCTATGGTTCTGGTCAAACCTGGCAGCAACGAGGCCACCGTGGTGGCTGCCAGTGAAGACGCGGCCCTTTCTAATATTTGTGTTGCCCTGGACAACTATCCCGAGATCCAGGAGGTAATCAGAACTCGGCGGCCCTTTGTTGTTGAACGAGTTGAAAAACAGCCGACTCTACAGAAAATATTACCGACCTTAATCAGCAAGGGAGTCGGCTCGCTGGCCCTGTTCCCGATGATGCACGAAGACCAAGTCGACGGGGTGTTGTTTCTCAGATCTGAACGATTCGGTCGGATTGTCGGCGAAAGAGACATTTTCTTTGCCAATGCTGTCGCGGCTGCCGTGGCCTTGGCCTTGCGAAATCTGCAGGCAGTCGAGAACGAACGCAGAATAACCGACGAACTGCAAAGCACTAAAAGGTTTCTAGAGAACCTGATTGATTCGTCTGTTGATGCAATTATTGCTGCTGACTTGAAAGGCGATATTATTCTTTTCAATAAAGGCGCCGAACAATTGTTTGGCTACTCGCAAGAAGAAGTTGTCGGCAAGCTTCACGTGACTAATTTGTATCCCAGTGGTGGAGCCTACGAGATCATGGATTTACTCAAGCGCGAGAGTAATGGCGGCGTGGATCGACTTAGCACTACCCGCAAAGAAGTAGTCAACAACAGGGGAGAAGTCGTACCGATTCACTTGACTGCCTGGTGTGTAACCGAAGGAGATAAAATCGTAGCAACTGCCGGAATCTTCAATGACTTGAGAGAAAGGCTGCAGATCGAGCGTAAACTCAGTCAAGCTCAAGAGAAACTGCTCAAAACAGAGCAACAGGCGATGATTGCCGAGTTGGCCGGGGCGACAGCTCATGAGCTGAACCAGCCCCTGACTTCGGTCTTGGGTTACACCGAACTTGCCAAGCGAAAGCTGAAAAAAGAGGAAGATATTAATCGAATTCTGGACATTATTCTCTCCGAGACGGAGAGGATGGCGGACATTGTTAGAAAAATTGGGCGGATCACCAAGTATGAAACTAAATCATATGTCGGCGAGCAACGTATCGTTGACATCGACCGTTCATCAGAGTCGGAGTAGAATAGCAGAACAGAATTTGCGGGGGCGGAGCGTCAGAGGATACATGGCACAAGACTACGACCCAATCAATGAAGCAAATGAAAGACTCAAGAACGCGCTTGCTCAGCTAAAAGAAGCCCGTAAGATTCATAAAGTCTTCATGAGTTTAGGCAAGGAGCTCAGCCTCGGTTCGAGTCAAGAGGTCTTCCTGGCCATTATTGTTGATGCAGTCAAATCCCTGTTCCCGCAAACCCATTTTCTTGTTCAGCTGGCAGATCCAAAGTCCTTGATGACCATGGCCGTCGATTATCAGGGGCCGCTCAAGGAGGGTAAAAGCGAAAAAATGCACATTAGCCAGTCGGCGATGGCGAAAACACGCTTGAATCCTGAAGTAGGCCAGGGGGCCTTCGTTGAAGTTTGTGAGGAAGTCCCCCAGCTATTCGACGATAGCGTTCATGCTATCCATGTTCCCCTGGTGGCCGAGAATCAACTTTTTGGCGCAATTCAGCTGGAAGCACCCAAAGACAATCCCCTTGGCGATGATGATGAGCTACTGCTGATTTCTCTGGCAAATCAAATGGCCATGGCGCTGAGAAACCAGCGGCTTTTGGACGAAACCGCATACCTGAAAGATTACCTGGCAAACATCGTCGAGTATGCCAATGCCTTGGTAATTGTTACCAATGTTAACCGACAGATACTTGTTTTCAATCGCGCGATGGAAAACCTTCTAGGATTCCCCAAGAATCAAACATTAAGTACCGATCTTTTCATGTGGTTTCCCCAGGAAGAGCATGAAAGGTTTGCCGCCGAAATTTCGAAAACGATTGACGACTCATCAACCCAGTCGGGACTCGAGACTCGCATGCGGACTCGCGATGGCGATGTTGTAAAGATTATTTTCTATTTAGCGGCCTTGCACGGCCGAACCGGTGATCTGGAAAGTATCATTATGGTTGGTCAAGATGTTACTCAGCTGCGCTCGCTTGAATCTCAGATCATCGAGGCCGAAAAAATGGCCTCGCTAGGCAAGTTAGCCGCCGGTGTTGTTCATGAGTTGAACAATCCGCTTACGTCGATATCCGTTTATGCCGAATATTTGGTGAAAAAGCTGGCGACCGGTTCCACGGATGCCTCGGATGTCGAGAAAATTGAGCGAATTCTCCAGGGAGCCAATCGAATCCAGAAGCTCACCAGAGATCTGATTTCTTACGGGCGACCTTCATCGGAAGAGCCAGAACCGCTGCAGTTCAATGAATTGGTTTTGCAGGGGTTGAGCTTTTGCGAGCACACAATTAGAAAATACGATATCTGCGTGACGACAGATCTTTTTGCAGATATACCGGTCATGATCGGCAACCGCAACCAGCTCCTTCAGCTTATTATCAATCTAGTAACTAACGCCTGTCAGGCGATGAAGGGCGGCGGTGAGTTGAGTCTGAGTACCAGGATGGATGGTTCAGATGCCCTGATTTTCTCGATTTCTGACACAGGCAGTGGAATATCAGATCAGGATATTTGCAGGATTTTTGAACCATTCTACACGACCAAGAAAGATGGAGAAGGGACGGGCCTGGGGTTGAGCATCGTCTCCCGAATTGTCGAACATCATCGCGGAAAGACAAAAGTCAACAGTAATCAGGGAGAAGGCACGTCCTTTGAGATTAGCCTCCAGCTTGGGGGAACGGGCGAAGATGACCAACCCGGCTAGTAGTTCGGCAAGCGGTCCTCGGCCCTCGCTGTTCTGGAAACTACTGGTTGCCTTCGTGGTTTTAGCGGTGCTTCCTCTGGCAGTAACCGGAGTTGTGGTTGCCATTCAGGTCGATAACGTTCGTGAGCAGGCCGAACATACCAGCCGAACATACGAAAGACGCGCCGAACGAATTGCCACAAAAGTTACCGAGTTTCTTCATCAATGCGAAAAGGATCTCAAGGAACTTGCCGCCCTGGAGCGCAGTAATAAAACCTATGTGGATTTTGCGTCCCGGCACACCCGTGAGATTTGGATCCGTTCGGGTTCCAACCAGAACATGGGAGAGTCTCGTCGTAAGATCCCGATCTACCGGGAAGTCAGCTTTTCAGACACACAGGGTTTCGAGCAAGTCCTGATTGTGCGTGGCCGGGCAATGCCCCCCGAGCAGTTGCGCAATGTGGCTGATCCGTTACAGACGACTTACAAGGCGGAGCACTACTTCCACGAAACAATGAAGATGCAGCCAGGGGAGATATATGTTTCCCATTTGAACGGTTTTCACGTTAACAAGATTGAACAGCTGGGGGTTGACAAGATCATCCCTAGCTTGAAGCGCCGCAACCCGCAAGATAAGCAAATCTACCGATACCTATTGTACGAGATCCTGCGAACCGCCGGAGAGGTGGAGTATGTCGACTCCTTCAACGAGGGCGGGCAACCGATCTTGGTTTATCGCAAGCCGGGCCAAGATACTCGGGTTCTGGTTCAAGCCCCGCCCAGGGTCACACCCGAAGAGATTCAGGCACGTGAGCTCGAACTGAAAGAGTTGATTGGTCAATTGGCTCCCGAGGACACGGTCGAAGGAACCAAATACGAAGGCGTGATTCGATTCGCCATGCCGGTGACTGACTCGTCTGGCAACCTCGAGGGTATCCTCTCAATTGCTCTCGACCATTTACATCTGATGCAGTTTACTCAGCATGTCAAGGCGATGGAGGAAAACGCCACCGTTTTTGCCGGTTATCGGGATGCCGACTACACCTATCTGTTCGATGATCAGGGCTGGATTATAACTCATCCCAAGTTCTGGAATATCAGGGGTGTTGACCGCCTGGGCAACTCGGTGCCGGCCTACACCGAGAAAACAGGAAAGAGTGAGATCCGGGTAGGCCGCACTCCGGTAAACCTGCTCGAGCTTGACTGGAAAATGGGAGAGGGCTATCACGCCGTAGTCCTCGAAACCAGATCAGGGCACACCGGGATCGCTACCAGCAAAAACCTGGCCGGCGTGCTACGTACGCGAGTGTATAGTCCGATATTCTACAATACCGGACAATATGCCAAATACGGTATATTCGGCGGAGTAATGATGGGCACTCGAGTCGATAAGTTCATCGGCCTGATGCGCAGAATCAGTACGCAAATCTCTGCCAGAACAGAAAAGGTTCGTCAGTTTCTCGTGTGGGTCATTGTCGGAGTCCTGGGCCTGGTTTCGCTGCTATCAGTTCTCTTGGCGCGTGGATTGGTTCGTCCGCTCAGGTCCCTAACCCGGGCCGCACGGCAAATTGGCGACGGCGATCTTGATGCGATAGTGCCTGCCTGTGGCCGGGACGAAATCGGTGAACTCGCAGATTCCTTCAGGGACATGACCCAGAGCCTCAAACAGACTATCGAAAAACTCGAGCGCCGCAATGTTGAACTGAAGAAAGCCCAACAAAAGCTGATTCAGGCCGAGAAGGAAAAAAGACGCGAGCTTCAACAAGAAGTCGATCAGCTACAGAAGGAAGTCACCCGGGCGTCGTTTGCAAATATGATTGCCGAGAGCCCACAGATGAAGAAGATCCAGGAAGAAATTGTCAGAATTTCGAAATCCTCAGCGACGGTCCTGATCTTGGGAGAAAACGGTACAGGCAAAGAGCTGGTTGCCGAGGCCCTCCACCGAAACAGCCCGAGGCGTGACAAGAAATTTGTGAAAATCAATTGTGCAGCTTTCAACGAAAATCTCCTGGAGAGTGAGCTGTTCGGGCACGTGAAGGGATCTTATACCGGGGCGACATCGGATCGTAAGGGCCTGTTCGCGGCGGCCAGTGGCGGAACCCTGTTGCTGGACGAAATAGGAGATATGAGTCTGGCAATGCAGAAGAAACTTCTAAGAACTCTACAAGAGGGCGAGATTGTGCCGGTCGGCGATACGAGAGTAGTGAAAGTTGACGTACGCATAATCGCAGCCACTAACAGAGAATTGCCGGTCTTGATGCAAGAGGGCCAGTTTCGTGAAGACCTTTATCATCGTATCAATGTAATTAGCATTACGATTCCGCCCTTGAGAGAGCGGCGCGAAGACATTATGCCGATGGCTCGGTTCTTTTTGAGAAAATATTGTGACAAGGAAGACAGATCCTTACTGCTTTTTGACACAGCCTCTGAAAAATTCCTCGAAGAGTACAATTGGACCGGCAATGTTCGTGAGCTCGAAAATGCTATCGAGCGAGCAGTTATTCGAAGCCGGAGCCAGACTTTAGTTGTTGAAGATTTTCAACTTGCGATGCAGGAACAGGATTTACCGGAGGTGGTCAAGGGTCTGGAAGAGGGCCTGACCCTCGAGGAAGTCGAGAGAGCGTACATTTTGAAAGTATTGGAGAATAACGGAGGAAACAAGAAACTGACCGCCAAGGAGTTGGAGATTGGCTACAATACGTTATGGAGGAAGCTCAAGAAATACAACAAGACTTGATTCCTTGTCTCATTCTGGAAACAGGCCTATTCCGTTTTGGGGTACGCCCGAAAATAAAATGTTGGGGTGATTTGACTGGGAAGGAAAAGTGCTTAGATAACATGGCCATAGGATTGGCGTTCTGGAAAACCGGCCCTTAATGATTGGCATGAGGCTTGCAATAAGTTCTGCAGGAACGCTTAACCAAGGGAGATGGTTATGAGTATTTCAAAATTGATTTATTATTTCCTTCTAGGCACAGGTCTTTTATGTGTCTGGTCAATACCCGCCGAAGCCCAATGGGACGATGAAGGTGATTACGTTGAAGGTGACGTTTATACCGAAGACGAGGAAACCGATGCGTCAGAGGAGCAAGGCTATTTTATTGTTGATGAAGATCAGGAAGAATTCAACGAGGGGGACCAGGCGCCAGTTGAGGAAGTCGAAGACGAATCCTATTTTTTTGACAAACTTTCTCCTTACGGAGAGTGGGTCTGGACGCCCGAACACGGATGGGTTTGGCACCCGAGTGGAGTCTGGGACGACTGGCGACCCTATACTTATGGACGCTGGGTTAATACTCAACATGGCTGGACCTGGTCTTCATATTTCCAATGGGGCTGGGCGCCATTTCATTACGGTACCTGGGCATTTCTGGACTATGTCGGCTGGGTTTGGGTGCCGGGCACCGTTTGGGCTCCTGCCTGGGTTGTTTGGCGCCACTCTGACGTCCACATAGGTTGGGCACCAATGTTGGCCGGCTATGACCTCTGGTTCGGCTGGGCCTATTATCCTATCTATTACAGTCACTGGACATTTACTCGCTGGCGCTACTTCTGCGATCCCCATCCGCACCATCACTACCTTGGACGCCGGGCTATCGCCAAGACTTTCCGGCATACCTATTATCCGCGGCGTTGTCGCGATAATGCCAGTGCGTCCTGCCATCGGGGTCCGTCGAAACGCTTGGTGACAAAACGAACCAACTCGCCGGTCAAGTCTTACCGGATTGAGAACATGGCCAGTAGGGGCAAGATTTTAAGTGGCAATACAGCAAAAAAACTTGGCGTAGGCGGGGATACCTTGAAAATGTATCGGCCTAAGTTCAAGAACGCGAAAACAAAAGTAAAAGCCAGATCGGCCTTCAAGGGTCGCCACCGAAAAACAATAGACTTCGGAATCGTCCACGACAAAGTCAGGACTTATTCACCAGGTAAGGCTTCCAAGTCGATCCACTCGCCAGACAAGTTCTATCCTTCTTCGTCATCGTCGACGTCTGGCCACGCCAAGGGAGTTCGCCGACCTTCCCCCGGCAGGGCAATCCATCCGCGCCAGCCCAAGGCCAAGCGGCCCTCGATACCCAAATCGTCGGTCCATTATCCCGGCTCACGCACGAAGGGTTTCAAGGGCTCGAAATTCAAGGCCCCCTCGGTACGCTCAAAGACTCCCAAGCGTTCTTTTAAGGTGCCCAAATCAAAATCGCGGCCAAGGTACAAGCCTTCTTCTAAGAGTTCCAAGTCGAGATCGACTCCCACGTATAAGCCGAGTAAAAGCAAATCTTCATCGAAATCCAAGTCGCGTTCCAGTTTTCGTTCGTCAGGCAAACGATCTTCTAGTTCGTCTTCTCGATCTAAATCATCCGGTTCCAGATCTTCAAAAGGTTCACGCCGAGGAAGAAGATAGGGCCTGGATTTTTTGGACTAGTGCACGTCCAACCCGTGCAACATCTGTATCAGGTGTTCGATCGTTTTGGTGATCTCCGACATGTATTCTTTGACGGCCTTTACGCTTCCTGGAATTGCGTAAACAAGCATAGTCCCGGTCACCCCGGCCACCGAGCGGCTGAGTAAAGCGTTGGGCTTGTCCTGGCCGAACTTGATCCGGATGGCATCCATGATACCGGGGATGATCTTGTCGCAGAATTTCGTAACGGTTTCTGGCGTAATGTCCCGCGGGCCGACGCCCGTGCCCCCGGTGGTAACGACAATATCGACAGCTTCATCGCGGGCGGTCTCTAGCGCTGTTTGCAGGTGGCTGGCATCATCGGGTAGAACGACTGTCTCGGTAGCCGAGCGCCAGTGCTTAGCCGCAGCGAAACCGTCGAGTTGGTCTTTGGCCAGCGGCCCGCTGCGATCGGAATAGTCGCCGCGGTGGGCCCTGTCGCTCAGGGTTATTACTCTGAACTTCCAGATCTTTGGCTGGTATTTTATTTTGTCGCCGGCCCGGATGCTGCCGCCTTGAAGCACTCGGCAAAAAATACCTTCTTTGGGCATGACGCACTTGCCGACTTCGCGAAAAATAGCGCAAGCATCGCCGTGGCATTTCTTGCCGATTTGTGTAAGTTGCAGTTCGACTGGCCCGATTCTGAAACGATCGAGTAGACTTGCCTGGCTCAAGTCGATTCCCTGCATTGTAATATTTTCGGCAAATTCTCCAGGTTCGATTTTCCGTCCGATTTCTTCGGAAAAGTGCTGGATACTTTCTTGGCTCAGCAAGCTTACCTGGCGGTGCCAGGGCCCGGCATGTGCGTCGCTGACAATACCGTCCAGATCGAGATCGATACTATCAACCGGTTGTTTGATTGTTCCTTTTTCTTTTGAAATATTAACCGAAAAGACTTCAGCCATTTTCGACATCGAATTTTTCCTTTTTGACCAGGTGAATGTCATTGATCTGCATCCGCTTGTCTACGGCTTTACACATATCGTAGACGGTCAGTAAAGCGACGCTGACTGCAGTCAGGGCCTCCATCTCGACGCCGGTCCGGCCGATACATTTAACCTCGGCATTTGCTGATATCCCTTGATCGTCGAGCGAGAGGGTCACATCGATATAATCGAGGATAAGCGGGTGGCAAAGCGGTATCAACCGTGGCGTCAGCTTGGCTGCCTGGATCCCGGCCAGCTGGGCGGTTCCCAGGACATCTCCCTTCTTCATTTGATTCTCACGGATTCGTGAAATCGCCTCCGCCGACAGAGCGATTACGCCTGCTGCCTGGGCTTGTCTTTGTTGTAATGATTTCGGTCCAACGTCAACCATCTTTGCCCGCCCTTGATCGTCGACATGTGACAGTTTTGCCATTTCAACCTCCTATTGCCCGGATCCAGTTGTGTGAGCATTTACCGCCTGATTTGGGTTTTTCAGCCAGGGCACGTTCGATTGCCTCGGCCGGGCCCAGTTCGCGTATTGAAAATCCCAAGTCAGAAAAAAGACACGGACGGATCAATCCATCAGAAGAAAGACGCAGACGATTACAGCGCGGACAATCACCGCCCTGACCGCCTTCGACAATATCGAATAAGCCCTCGGCAAAGTTCATTTGCTTGATAAATCGAACCTCCAGGCCGTTTTCCTGACCATAACTATAAACCTCTCTTGCGTTCGGCTCTGAAGATGATTTAGAGACGACACAATTTAGCTTGATCGGGGTCAGGCCGGCGCGTCGGGCAGCGGCAATACCCTCGAATACTTTGCGAATGTCACCCCCGCGGGTGACATGGGTGAATACTTCGGGCCGCATCGTGTCCAGGCTGATATTAACCCGATCGAGGCCAGCCGCGGCAAGGTCTTGGGCGTGTCTTGACAGGAGGATTGCATTGGTTGACATCGCCAAATCTTTTACTCCAGGGATTTTTGAAAGCATATCGACTAACTTGGCAATCCCGCGTCGGACTAAAGGCTCGCCCCCGGTCAAGCGGATCTTGTCTACTCCCTTTTCAACGGCGACCGCGGCCAGCTGTGTGATCTCTTCGAAAGTTAGAACGTCTTTCATTGGAATAAGTTCAATGCCTTCGGCCGGCATACAGTAACGACAGCGCAAATCGCAGCGATCGGTGACTGAGATCCTCAAGTAGTTGATCTCTCGACCAAAGCGATCTTTCATTTAAAACCTCCGGCCATGGGGATGAAGGTGACTTGCTGACCGGCTTTCAGCTCGGCTGTTCCGACAGCAACCAGGAAGAAACCATCGGCCCGCATGATGGCCGCCAGGTGGGCCGAGCCGTGATAGTCAACCGGCTCACATTCCCCGGCCTGATTGATTCGACAAGGGACATGTTGCAGTCGCTCAATTTTTCTTCGTTTGAAATCGGCTGCCAGGCGGACGGGAAAATCACGCAAGCCCGGTGTCGAACCGGACAGCAAGGCCACGGCCCGACGGACAAACAGGTGGAACATTATAAATACCGAGACGGGGTTGCCCGGCAGGCCGAAAACAAAAGTATCCTCACGCGAGGCAAAAACTGTTGGCTTGCCCGGTAAGATGGCAACCCGAGAGAAGTGAACAGTCAAACCTGCCGCACTCATGGCCTTGAGGACAAAATCGTATTCACCGACAGAAACACCCCCCGACAAGACCACTAGATTGGCCTGGTCCATGGCGTTTTCTATGGCAGCAACAGTTGCGTCCCAGGTGTCGGGAACCCGATCTTGACTAATCAGTTTCAGACCTGACTCATGTGCCAGGCCTGCCAGCATAGGCCCATTTGAATTCATGATTTTTCCCGGGCCAAGCTGATCGGGTGAATCCACAATTTCGTCGCCAGTAGAAAGAACTGCAATTTGTGGACGGCGAACTACCTCTAGCTGAGTTATTCCACAAGAAACCAAGTTGGCAATTTCCAAAGAACCCAGCCGTGTGCCGGCCGAGAGTATCAGATCTCCAATGCGTACATCTTGGGCCTTTTCAGCGATATTAGTGCGATCTTCAAAGCTCAAGACCTTGATCAGATCGCCATCTTGTTGTGTGTCCTCGACTTTGATGACTCTTCCGCCGCCAGGTGGCACGCAGGCCCCAGTCATGATCCTAACTGCTGTGCCTGGCTCAATTGTCTTCCGGCTTACCTGTCCAGCGGCAACCGTTTCAACGACGCGATATTGATCCTGTCGGTCATCTGCTCTTATGGCATATCCATCCATGGCGGATTTATTGAAAGGCGGGAGTTCCAATAGGGAAGTCTGATCATTGAGCAAAACCCGACCATAGGCCTGCGCGACCGTCACTGACTTGCCGGGTAGTTGGTAGCCGGCTAGTGCATTGTCAAGAAGCTCAAACGCTTTTTCGCAAGGAAGCATTGGCTCAAAGATGTTCATTCTGTGCCCTTTTCCTGGCTGAACAGAGATGCGAAACGTTCATTTGCATATCCAGTAATATCACTGCTTATTTTATTGAAGCTGCTCAATAAGTGTCTGGCATCCGGGGAGAGAGCCGAGTGTCCCCCGCCGGACCCTCCCGGGCGGCGATGGACAAGTTGCCGGCCAAGATGATTTTCGGCGTGCCGAATCAAATTCCAGGCGTGCCGGTAGCTCATATTGGATTGATGCGCAGCAGCAGTCAAGGTACCCAGTTGATCGATGTTATCGAGCAGGCCGGCCAGGCCTGAACCAAAAATGTGCATATCGTTTACCTCTAGCCAGACTTTTGTGCGTATCTTCGGTATTGTTGGCGACATCAAAACCTCTCCCTGGGCGAGAATTTGAGACCCATAGCGATATGTACAGCTGTTCATATCGCTTTTCAAAAAAAATCGTCGCTGGTGTAAAAATGACTTTGTTTTCAATGGTATGCCTGCATGCCGAATTTTCTGGGTCGCACTGTCCTGGCGAGATATCTAGGGCAATAGGGATAAATCAGTCCTGCTAATCTTGTAACTTTTTACGTGAAATTACGGTCTTAAGTACTTGACAGGTATTGGTGTTGCCCTATAATGGTTCACTTTTTGAGGGATGTAGGTGATCCCAGGCAATAGTTCTTTACAAGACCCCTAAGGGAGGTGGTTAGTAAATGCCGGGCGTGAAGGTTCGAGAAGGAGAATCCTTCGAAAGCGCTTTGAAGCGATTCAAAAAGCAGTGCGAAAAGGCTGGTATTCTGTCCGAAATCCGCAAACGTGAACATTACGAAAAACCCAGTGTGAGAAAGAAGAAAAAGGCGCTGGCAGCCAAAAAGCGAGCGTTGAAAAAGATTCGTAAAGGATGAGCGCATGCTGCAAGCCTCAGGTCTTTTGCAACCAGGATCGGCTGGGCGAGAAGTGTCTCTGCTGTAAAGACAGCCGGAACAAAGTTGAGTTGAACTGAGCGCGGTTGATGGCTGTGGCTTTAACTACGGGTTCTGGTCAGGGGAATGCTTTGACTCAAGCCTTCCGAGATGATGCGGTCGAGACCATTCGGCAACGAGTCGATATTGTGGAACTGGTCAGCCGCTATGTTAAATTGAAAAAGGCGGGTCGTAACTATGTCGGCTTGTGTCCTTTTCATGCTGAAAAGACAGGGTCTTTCTCTGTGAATCACCAGAAAGGCTTTTTCCATTGTTTCGGCTGCAAGGCATCAGGTGATGTTTTTTCCTTTCTAATGAAAATCGAAGGCAAGAGTTTTCCGGAAGTGTTGGACGAATTGGCTGCTAGTTGTGGAGTCGAGCTGCCCAAGCGTAATCCCAAAAGTGCCAAGGTGCGTGAGCAAAAAACGCGTTTTCTCGAGTTGAATGAAACGACTGCTGATTTCTTTGAAGATCAGCTATGGAAGCAGGATTCTAAGGAGTCGGCTAGACAATACATGCAAGATCGCCAAACGACCGAGGAGATTGCCCGTCAGTTCAGAGTTGGCTATGCGCAGAATCAATGGCAAGGCCTGGTTGATTATCTGAAAGCGGCCAACTTGTCGCTGGATGATGCCTCCAGTCTGGGTTTGGTAGCTTCTGGCAGCCGCGGCCTCTACGATGCTCTTCGCGATCGAATAGTTTTTCCGATTATCGGATTGGACGGAAAGGTGCGCGGATTCGGGGCCCGCAAACTCGATAGCCGGACAGAAGGACCCAAATATATCAATTCTCGACAGAGCCAGGTTTACGATAAAAGCGAAGTTCTCTATGGGTTGCAGCAAGCTCGGCCGGAGATTCAGCACAAGTCGGAAGTGATTCTAGTCGAAGGATATTTTGATGTTCTGTCGTTGGCTGCGGCCGGTATCAAGAACTCGGTAGCTACCTGCGGCACTGCCCTGACTCAGAAGCATGCTAGTATTCTCAGGCGCTTTGCTCAAAAAATCATTATGATCTTCGATTCGGACGCCGCCGGTATGGCTGCCTCATTTAGATCAGCCCAAATCTTGCTGGCCGAAGATCTGTCGCCGTATATGGTTTTGTTACCTCAGGGAGAAGACCCTGATTCTTTTGTCCGGGACCGGGGTGGCTCAGAGTTTGCCGAGTTGGTCGCCACGGCCAAGCCGACCATCGAGGTGTTGGCCAAGAAGTGTCGTGACGAAGCGGGCCAGGACGTTGAGGCTCGAACTGATGCCTTGAAGAAATTGGTGCCCGTGATAACCGCCTGTACGGACAGTCTGCGGTTGGGAAACTATATTCGCTGGGTGGCCGACTTCTTTTCGGTAAACGAAAGCGATTTACGAAATGCGGTCAGCAAACAGCGCAAGGTGTCGGGCAGTAGTCGTTCCGCTGGTGATGTTTTTCGGCCTGCCGGACAGGACGAGTCAGTGGCAGTCAAGGCTGTTCCGGAAGAGGAGACTTTGACTGTTTTGCTGCTGAGGTACCCGGCCTTGATCCGTAAACTTTCAGATCGGAGTATAGTTTCCAGTTTCAGTTCAGCCCCGTTGCGAGAACTGGTGACCAGAATTATTGAGATCGAGGGCGCTGGCTCGCCGGCCCCGCTGCTGGCCGGGATTGAAGACGGAGAACTGCGCGGCAGACTGAGTGGGCTGCTGATGGACGATGGAGCTTTTCCTGAGGATAGATCCGCCATCGAACTGGATCGTTGTGTACTTGGTGTTCGCCGTCGCCATATCAGAACTGAGCTGCGGTTGTTGATCGAAAGAATAGGGCAGGCAGAAAAGGCTGGTAAAGAAGAAGAAAAGGCGCAGCTATTGAGAAGCAAAATGCGCCTCGACCAGGAGCTGGTATCTCTTGTTGGTGCCACAGGGAGTTTGTCATGAGTCCGGGGATTACTTCCAGCCGGTCGAAAGCCGGGAAGTCGCGCCCAAGAGACTCGGTAATCGGGGGTCTGTTGTCAGGTCTACGAAAGAGATTGTTTAGAGAGGACGTCATGGGAAAAGACAAGACCCGCAAGCCAAAGGCAGGACGAAAGTCGACTAAACAAATGAAAACGCCAAGAGCCAAGGCAAAAAAGCCCAAAATCACTTCGAAACCCGTGACAAAGGATTCGCAGAAGGTATTAAGAAAAGAGATGACCAAGCCAAAGGTTGTCTCTCAAAAGGTTGATCTCGACAAAAACGAATTGGCAAAATCGGTCAGCGAGATCGAGGCCAAGCCCAAGCTGAGAGCCGCTCCCAGGGTGAAGAGCACGCATATCCCAGGTGTGACAAAGGGCAAATCTCAGCGGGCTTATTCCAAGCCGTTTATGCGCATCCACGATCATCAATTGGCCGAGCTGGCTGAAGAGGTACTCCCAGAGGAGATCTTTATCGAGGCAAGTGACCGCAAGGACATTCAAGAACTTCTACTCAAAGGTAAAGATGCAGGGTTTGTGACCCACAAAGAGGTCAACGATAGCATGTCCGACGAGTTGGTAACGCCAGATCAACTCGATGACCTTGTGACGTTCCTTGGAGATGCCGAGATCGATGTTGTTGACGACGCGAGAAAAATCAAGTCGAACAAGACCAAACGAAAGACAAAAAAGGGCAAAGCTGCATATAAGGTTGATGCGAGTGCCTCCAAGACGAGCGACCCGGTTCGTATGTATTTGAGGAAGATGGGCTCGGTATCTTTGCTTACCCGTGAAGGCGAGGTGGAAATAGCCAAGCGCATCGAAGCGGGGGAGAAAGAGGTCATGCGGGTAGTGATCGAGTCTCCCTTGGCGATGCAGGAAATCCAGAATCTGGCCGACCGCTTGCGCCGGGCTAAAATCCGGGTTCGGGACGTTTTAAGGGATTTTGATGACGACGAGATGGGTGAGACTGATGAGGAGAAGGTCACCCTCAGAGTTATTGATCTGATTGAGAAAATCCGAAAGTTGCAGCAAGGCAGTGAGCGACGCGAGCAGGCGCTCAAAGCCGGTCGTAAGCTTTCTGAGAAAAAGCGCAAGAAGCTGCGCAAGACGATCGATAGCGATCGGGAGAAAATGCTGGCTACTCTCGAAGAGATCCGACTTGTCAAGCACCAGATGGATAGAATCGTATCCAGATTCAAGCAACTCATTCGACAAGTTGAACAGGCAGAAGCGGACATTGCTACCTGTGAACGTCGCACCGGCATGTCGTTAAAAGAACTGCGCAAAACAATCAAGGAAGTGCGTTCTTCTAAGGACAAGGAACAGCGAATTACCCGTAAGCTTGGGGTTCGAAAGGAAGAAATTCTCGAAATGGATCGACTGATTCGCTCGGCGGTCCGTAAACGGCAGCATGTCGAAGAAGAAGCCGGCATGTCGATTGACTGGTTGAGAGGTACATATAGAGCTATCTACGAGGGTGAGAAAAAAGCAGAAATCGCTAAAAGTGAATTAGTTGAAGCCAATTTGCGCCTGGTGGTTTCGATAGCCAAGAAGTATACGAACCGGGGCTTGCAGTTCCTCGACTTAATCCAGGAAGGCAACATCGGGTTGATGAAAGCAGTCGACAAGTTCGAGTACCGGCGTGGATATAAGTTTTCAACCTACGCTACTTGGTGGATTCGCCAGGCAATCACCAGGGCGATTGCCGATCAGGCCAGGACCATTCGGATTCCGGTTCACATGATTGAGACGATTAATAAACTGATTCGTACTTCGCGCTACCTTGTTCAGGAGATTGGCCGCGAGCCAACCCCTGAAGAGATAGCTATGAAAATGGAGTTGCCACTCGATAAGGTACGTAAAGTGCTCAAGATTGCTAAAGAGCCGATTTCATTGGAAACTCCCATTGGAGAAGAAGAAGACAGCCATCTGGGCGATTTTATTGAAGATAAGGCAGTCACCTCGCCATCGGAAGCTGTCATGAATTTGAACTTGTCTGAGCAGACCAGAAAGGTGCTGGCGACACTCTCCCCCCGGGAAGAAAAAGTTCTGCGGATGCGATTCGGAATTGGTGAGAAATCAGATCATACCCTGGAGGAGGTTGGGCAAGATTTTGAAGTAACCCGTGAACGGATTCGTCAGATTGAGGCTAAGGCATTGAGAAAGCTAAGGCATCCGTCGCGATCCAAGCGCCTGAAGGCGTTTGTTGAGGGTGAGTGATTAGGGGCCCATGGCTCAGCGGCTAGAGCTGCCGGCTCATAACCGGTCGGTCCCAGGTTCGAATCCTGGTGGGCCCATTTTTTGGTTGACAGTGGTTTGCTGGAGGGGTAGCTTCGCGTTGTGTTGAGAACGGGAGTAAAGATAAAGCCAATGTTTTTGCTGTGGATGGGGCATTACGAATACGAATGCCCCAGCGAGTGAATAATACGCGTCCGGACAACCCCGGGCGCGTTTTTTATTAAGGGGGGATTGTTTGGCTATGGTGGTTGAATGGAGACGGAGGCAATGGTCGTGACACCCCTAGAGATACTAAAGGCACTGGTAGATCTTCAAGAAATTGATGTCCGGATTCTGGAGTTGGAAAACGACAGCAAGCAGATTCCTAACCGCTTAAAAGAAATAGGTAACATTGTAGGTTCCAAGAAAACGGAGCTCAATGATGAGCTCAATCGACTTGACGAAGCCGAAATGGCCAGGCGACTTGCAGAATCAGATTTGAAAGCCGAAAAAGAGAAGATTAAGAAATGGGAATCCAGGCTGAACGATATAAAGAGCAACCGGGACTACCAGGCCTTATCTCGTGAGATCGAAGCTTGCCGTAAAGCCAACCTTGGTATCGAAGATGAGATCTTGAGAAAAATGCAGGATATTGAAGATCTGAAAACCAGCAGCGGTCAGAAAAAAGAAGAGTTGGCGGAAAAAGATGCCGAACTTTCCAAAGAGCGCCAGGCGCTTGAAGAAAAACTGGCCTCTATCAATGCTTCAATTGCGGGAGAAGAAAAGGGGCGCAACCAGGCAAAAGAGCGCGTGGAATCTAGGTGGTACGAGCAATACCAGACGATCAGTAGACGCCGAGAAGGAATTGCTTTAGTAGACGTTCTTGATGAGCACTGTCAAGGATGTCACATGGGCATTCCCCCACAGTTGTATAATATTATTCTCAAGGGAGCCCAGATTGAAACCTGCCCTTACTGCAGTCGCATTTTATATTTCAAGCCTGCCTTAGTAGATCTGGATATTGAAAAAGCGTCTAGTGGGCAGGAGTAATAGATTGCAGATATCTGAAGTAGTTCTGTTTACCGATGGTGCCTCTCGAGGAAATCCTGGCCTTGCAGGTGCCGGAGTATACATTACCGACACAGGCGGTAAGAAATTGGTGGAGAAATCCTTGTTTCTTGGAAAAACCACCAATAATGTCGCCGAATACCGCGCCCTGATTATCGGGCTCGAAGAAGTTATTAAAATCAATCCAAGCCATGTCACGGTCAAGATGGATTCCGAATTGATCGTCAAGCAACTCAACGGTGAATACCGGGTTCGTAACCCGGGCTTGCTTCCTTTGTACAGGGATGCTGTTGAGCGAATTGAACAGATTAATGGAATCCGAGTGCAGCACATACCACGCAATGAAAATCGCGAGGCCGATCGATTGGCCAATAAGGCAATCGATGAACGCGAGTAAATAAGTCAGATAGTACAGAAACCACTTCTAGCTGGAGAGATCAATGCAGAAAACCCAAGAACAGCAAGAAACTTGCGAGTTTCCAGGTTTGGCTGGCGATCCCGCTGAGGTTGATAAATGGGTCAGTAAAATCGCCAAGAAGTTTGAAGCCAGGTCTCAATATCTTATTCCAATCTTGCAGTTTATTCAGGCTGAAGCCGGGTTTTTAGCTCCCGATGCCATGCGTGCCGCTTCGCAATACCTGAAGGTTCCAGCCAGCAAGGTTTATGGTGTTGCCAGTTTCTATGCACAGTTCTACTTTGAGCCACGGGGCAAGAATACAGTAACTATTTGTCGCGGAACGGCCTGTCACGTTAGAGGCAGCGCACGTCTGGTTGACGAGTTGAGTAAACATTTGGGAATCGATGCGGGCGGTACTACACAGGATATGCTTATTACGATGGAGACCGTGGCCTGTGTCGGGGCTTGCGCCCTGGCTCCCTTAGTGGTCATCAATGGCAGTGCCCATGGTCGTCAAACTCCGACATCTTTGAAAAAACTGGCTGATGGTATTCGTGGCGGGTCAAAACCCATAGCCCCAAAGGCTGTGCCAGTAAAAGATACAGAAACTAAGCCAAGGCCGGTAAAAAAAGTCAGCAAGAAGAAAACCGTACCCAAGGGCACCGCAAAGAGCGCGGTCAAGAAAAAGGCCGTCAAGAAAAAGGCCGTCAAGAAAAAGGCCGTCAAGAAAAAGGCCAAGCGTAAACCAGTAAAGAAAATTGCAAAAAAAACCAAGACTGCTCGCAAATTGCGCAGGAAAAGATAAGTCTAACTCTTAGGAGAATTCTGCCGTGAATTTCAATCAACGAATCAAACAGGCCAAGAGTGAGTGGGATCAGCTACAAAACGGTGATCGGCCCTTGATCTTCATCCAGAACGCAACCTGCGGCCTAGCGGCAGGTGGAAAAGAACTTCGTAGCGTACTTGAGGAGGAGCTTCCCCGCCTTGGTGTCGAGGCCGATGTAATTCCAACCGGATGCATCGGCATGTGTTTTGCCGAGCCTCTGGTGGATATCAAAATGCCGGGCAAACCCAGAGTTTGCTATTCTGAAGTAACTCCCAAGAAGCTTAGAGAGATTCTCAATAGTCACCTGGTCGAAGGCAAGCCGCTGACTGACTATGCCATGGGAACTCTGGGAGACGGTCGGATTAAAGGAATCCGACCCCTGTTTGATCTTCCGGTACTCAAACCGCAAGTCAGAATTGCATTGCGAAATTGTGGAATTATCAATCCGGCTGAGCTGGATCATTATCTGGCTCGAGATGGGTACCAGGGTCTACAGCGGGCCATTAAGATGAAGCCTGAAGAAGTCATTGAAGAAGTTGTTGCCTCAGGACTGCGCGGTCGTGGAGGCGGTGGTTTTCCGACCGGGCTCAAATGGAAATTTTGCCGGGCTGCAGAAGGTAGTGACAAGTATTTGATATGCAACGCGGATGAAGGTGACCCGGGTGCCTTCATGGATCGCTCGCTTCTCGAGGGCGATCCGCATGCCGTTCTGGAAGGAATGTGTATCGCTGCCTATGCAATTGGCGCCAGTCATGGCTACATCTACATTCGAGCCGAATATCCGCTGGCGATAGAAAGGCTCAAAGCTGCCTTGCGGCAGATGAGAGAAGTAGGCTTGCTGGGAGAAAGCATGCTTGGCTCAGGATTTGGCTTCGACATCATTATAAAAGAAGGAGCCGGGGCCTTTGTGTGTGGCGAAGAGACTGCCCTGATAGCCAGCATTGAAGGCGAACGGGGTATGCCAAGATCCCGCCCGCCCTTCCCGGCCATCAAGGGTCTGTTCTCGAAGCCATCGAATATTAACAATGTCGAAACTTTTGCCAACGTTGCAAGCATTCTCCGTGAAGGAGCTGAATGGTTTGCTTCATTTGGGACCGAAAAGAGCAAGGGGACTAAGACCTTTGCATTGGCCGGTAAAATCAGCCGGCCCGGCCTGATCGAAGTGCCGATGGGCATGAAGCTGGGAGAGGTTGTGAATGGTATTGGCGGAGGAGTTCCAGATGGAGGTACTTTCAAGGCGGCCCAGACAGGTGGGCCGTCTGGCGGTTGCCTGCCGGCACTCTTTCTGGACACACCGATTGATTACGAGTCGCTGGCAAAAGCCGGCTCTATTATGGGATCGGGTGGCCTGGTAGTAACCGACGAGAATACTTGTATGGTGGATCTGGCCCGTTATTTTTTGACATTCACTCAGAATGAGTCTTGTGGAAAATGTACACCTTGCCGTCTCGGCACCAAGGAGATGTTGAGCATCCTCGAAAGAATATGCGCCGGAGAAGGCAAGATGTCCGATATCGAATTGCTTGGCCAGCTGGGTGTGGCTATCAAGGGAGCTTCTCTGTGCGGTCTGGGTCAAACTGCACCAAACCCGGCCCTGACAACCTTGAAGTATTTCAGGGAGGAGTACGAAGAACATATTATCGACAAGAAATGCCGTGCCAAGATATGTAAGGAGCTACTTACTTTTACGGTGATAACCAAGGAATGCACCGGCTGCATGCTTTGTGCGAAAAAGTGTCCTTCCGGGGCAATTTCTGGAGAAAAGAAACAACCGCATTCAATTGATCAGTCCAAGTGCACTCAATGCGGTGTTTGTGCAGACGTCTGCCGCTTCAAGGCCATCTTGGTAGAGTAGTGGCCGTCTCAAAACTGTCGTTTTGATATGGCCACCGAGTGAGATTAATAGAAATTTCAGTGTGTTTTTTGATTCGTATTTTGTAAAAAACGAGCTTTTGAGACGGGAATAAAATAGAGGGAGCGACTCATGGTAGAAATCACAGTAACTCTTGACGGACAAGAAGTCAGGATCGAATCAGGTGCCACCGTCCTCGATGCAGCTCGCAAGGCGAAAATAGAGATTCCAACTCTTTGTTACGATCCGGATCTTAAACCGTATGGCGGCTGTCGCCTGTGCATTGTCAAGATTGACGGAATGCGTGGATTGCCTCCGGCCTGTATTACTCAAGCCGCTGACGGTATGAAGGTTATTACCGAAGATGATGAAATATTTGAAACCCGCAAGATGATCGTCCGATTAATGCTTGCGGATCATCCAAATGACTGCCTCAATTGTCGGGCGAATCTGGATTGTGAATTGCAGCAACTCGCCAAGCGTTTCGGAATACGTGAGCACGGCCTTATTCCCTTAGAACGAGAGGGCACTCTTGACGAGAGCAGCGCGGTATTTGTGCGCGACATGAATCGGTGTGTCCTGTGTGCGCGATGTGTCAGCACCTGCGAAGATATTCTGGGTCTGGGGGCTATTCATTTCATTAGGCGCGGGCACCAGACGGAGGTGGGTACATTTCTTGAGGGTGGCATTGGTCAAAGTATCTGCGAGTCTTGTGGAGAATGCGTTGTGCATTGTCCGACCGGAGCCCTTCGATTTCGTGAGACCACTTTGCCGGCGGACAAGGAAATCAAGACGATATGCCAGTACTGCGGGACTGGTTGCGGGATCTTGATGGGAGTTCGTAAGCAAAAAGTAGTATCGGCCCGGGGAGAACCCGATAACCCGGTGAATCACGGCAACCTGTGTGTCAAGGGGCGCTTTTGTGCCATTGACTATGTTAATGACTCGAATCGCTTGACGACGCCCTTGATCAGGCGAAAAGGCAAACTTGAAGAGGCAACTTGGGACGAGGCTCTCGATCTGGTTGCTAAAAAACTAGGTCAGCACAAAGGTGACTCGTTTGCCGCTTTTTCTTCTGCCAAGGTAGCTACCGAAGACAACTACGTAATGCAAAAATTTACACGCGTAGTGATGGGCACGAATAATATCGATCACTGCGCCCGGCTCTGACACAGCTCCACGGTCGCCGGTCTGGCGGCCTCGTTCGGTAGCGGTTCAATGACTAACCCAATTTCCGACTTCAGCCTCTCAGAAGTTATTCTGGTTACCGGGTCTAACACAACCGAAGCACACCCGATTATCGCCAATCGTATAAGGCGGGCAGTTGCCCAGGGGACCAAGCTTTTAGTGATCGAACCCCGCGAGATTCCTTTGACGAGTAACGCGACACTGTTTTGTCAGCCGCGACCAGGTACCGATGTGGCCTGGATTAACGGGATGATGCACGTGATTATCAAAGAAGGACTCGCCGACCTCGAATACATAAGCCAGCGGACAGAAGATTTTGATTCGGTCCGCGAGTTGGTCAGGAAATTTGACCCGAAATCAGTGGCCAAGATTACCGGTATTCCTGCTGACGATATTGTCAAGGCGGCGAAGTTGTACGCCTCGGGCAACCCGGCTTCGATTGCATATGCGATGGGGATAACTCAACATGTTACCGGTACCGACAACGTCAAGTCGCTAGCTAATCTGGCCATGCTATGCGGCAACGTTGGAGTAGCCGGTGGTGGGGTAAACCCGTTACGCGGACAGAACAATGTTCAGGGTGCTTGTGACGTGGGGGCTCTGCCGAATGTTTATCCTGGCTATCAACAAGTAACTAATACTGCGGTTAGGGAAAAATTCGAAAAAGCCTGGGGTGTAAAGCTTTCGGCTGAGAATGGGTTGACTATAACAGAGATTCTCCCGGCAGCTCTCAAGGGAAAAATCAAAGCTCTTTACATTATGGGTGAAAACCCCATGCTGAGTGACCCGGATACAACCCACGTCAAGAAATCTCTCGAAGCTATCCAGTTTCTGGTTGTGCAAGATATTTTCTTGACTGAGACAGCCGAATTGGCCGACGTCGTTTTGCCGGCCGCCAGCTATGTCGAGCGTGACGGAACGGTTACCAACACAGAGCGTCGAGTGCAAAGGATGTATCAGGCGGTGGAGCCTCTGCCCGGGACCCGTCCGGATTGGGAGATTTTATGTGAACTGGCGGGTCGTTTGGGCTATTCGATGAGCTACCCTTCAGCATCAAAGATCATGGACGAAATAGCAGAGGTTACACCGCAGTATGCCGGTATTAGCTATAAGCGACTGGATGCGTCAGAACAGCTTTGCTGGCCCTGTCCAGGCGCCGACCATTCCGGGACTCCCGTTTTACACAAAGGTAAATTCAGTCGCGGATTGGGTAAATTTCACGCAATAGATTTCATCCCGGCTAACGAACTTCCGGATAAAAAGTATCCGATGCAACTGACAACCGGACGAGTACTGGCGCAGTTTCATACGGGGACCATGTCGCGCAAGTCTCGAGGACTGAACGAGATTGAGCCCGGGCCATTCGTACAGATAAATCCCAGCGATGCCAAACGCTTGAAGGTCAAGAACGGAGATAGGATCAGGGTCAGCTCTCGTCGGGGAAAAATTGAGCTTCGGGCTAGAGTCGACACGATGGTGGCTCAAGGCGTTGTGTTCGTACCTTTTCACTTTGTTGAGGCAGCCGCCAATGTTCTAACCAATCCTGCCTATGACCCAATTGCCAAAATTCCTGAATTCAAGGTCTGTGCGGTGCGTCTTGAGAAAGTAGCTTGACAGGTTAGTTCCCTGCCAAATAACTCTTTTTTGAACAATAACCGTCGATGCGGGCCGTAAGCCGGGTTCTGGTCCTCGATAAGGTTACCCTCATCAAGGTGGTACCCATTCATCTAGGGCAGATGTTGCCACCTGCTTCAAGCGATCAACCAAGGTGATCCGGACGGGCCGTCCGCCTCTGGCACGCGCCAGGCGTCCAAAGGCACCTTTGTTCGATCTTGCTCCAGGTGGGGTTTGCCGTGCCCGGGATGTCACCACCCCAGCGGTGCGCTCTTACCGCACCGTTTCACCCTTGCCTCCAGCACCCAAAAGAGCGCCGGATGAGAGGGAGGGTTCCCAAGGGAACGTCCCCCATGCGCTGACCTGCCTAGACAGCCCAGCGGGCGGTCTATTCTCTGTGGCACTTTCCTTGGAGTTGCCTCCACTGGCCGTTAACCAGCACCCTTGCCCTGTGGAGCCCGGACTTTACCTCTCGTTTTACCTTTCGAATAAAACCAGCGAATACCTGGCCCACACCGACGGAATCAAAATTCAAAGAACTAACAAAACCTATTCTCACAAAACCTGTCCGAATTGAAGAGAAATATAAGTGATATTACCAATCTGTGGCTGAATTCAGCCAGATCCGGGCGATTCGATATTTTAGTGGAAATCCTTTTGCAACCATGTACGTCCTATCGTACAATAGTGAAAATAAATGTATTTTTGATTCTTACTCAATTTAGCGCCAATTAGGGGGAGGACCCCATGAATGCAGTTCGCATTTCCAACTATTCCAGGGTTATCAGGCTAGTCTTGCTGGTCGGTATAGCCGGCCTGTTTTCGGCCGTGCCGCGAGCCCAAGCTCGTGTGATTGAAGTGATGCCGAGTACCAATCACTCCGCCCTGACTTTGACCACAGATGAAAGTTACGGATTCCAGGTTCTTCCTGGCAAACCTCTGAAACTTGATCTGGTTGGTCCGGGAACTTTGACGCTTACAGTCCGGTTGAATAGCAAGAGCAAGAGATCGGTATTTTCCGGAAGATTTGAGATGAAACGCGGAAGAAGGCGAATTAAAAAGTCCTCACTCAAACTTCATCGTTCCCGAGTGGGTGCCTATAAAGAGGAATCATCTCTCAATCCCTCTCTTCCGAAAGTATTCAAGATCAAGGTTCGCAGAGGGGTTCAGAGTTATACGTTTTCGTTACGCGCGCCCAGGGGCACTAGCATGACCCTGAGAATCAGCTATGATACCAAGGCCGACCAGAGCAAAGCCCAAAAAGAAGATGATGCCCTGGCACTGGTCCCGCTCATTGCACCCACAACTAAAGACGACTCAGATGGGGGCGCGCCTGCCTTGGTTCCCCTGGTAGCGGTCGTCGAGAAGCCCAAAAAGCCGGTGAAAGTTGCGGTTACGAAACCTGTAACCAAAAAGCCTGAAAAGAAACCTGTGAAGAAAGTTGCGGTTGTCGAGAAACCTCCCAAGATCGAAAAAGTCGAGAAGCCACCCAAGGAAAAGGTGAAACCTATAAAAGAAAAGCCGGCAGAAAAGGTTGCCAAAACCACAGCGGGTGGCGGCGGAGTCCGGACGATTACCACCAAGCCGGTGGAGCCCCCCGTCGTGGAGAAGCCGGTTCCATCCACATCGGCGCCGGTAGTCTCACTGGGCGTCAAGTTCGGACAGATAAGTCCTTTGCAGAAAGTGGGTGGTACAACTTTTACCGGCAGTCTGGATATGCGCTACATCCTGCCTGTCTTCGATGGAAGACTGACACTTGGGGTGGAGGCGGGCTATTACAAGTATGAAATGTCGGTTAACAACTTAGGCCGGCAAATCTCGCTTATGGTGATTCCGATTGCCGTGCAGCTGTTTTACCGGATACCAATCAATACCTTTATTGAGCCCTACGTGGGCCTGGGTGGTGATGTTTTCATCTGCTTTGGTGAAAACAAGAGTACTGACTCTGAACATGACTACACTTCCGGTCAAGCGACAGTTTTTGGAGGTCATTTAGTTGCAGGCCTGGAGGCCGAGATTGGACCCGGGTTCATTCTGGCAGAAGTCAGGGCTGGAATATCTTTTGGCAACCCGGGAGTATGGGACAACAATCCAAGTATTTCGGGGCTTCTTGCGGTTGCTGGTTATCGGTTCGTTTTCTAATCAAAGATATTATCGCTTGAGTTTGCCCGCCTCGGCCTGGTTGGTGTAACCTGGTGCCGTGATTCATGACTGGTATTCAAAAAACCACTGACAGTTCGCGATTAGCCTTTCGCAGGCGGTTGTGGATTAAACTGTTGATTGCCTATCTTATTCCCGTTGCTTTTATTGTATCCGGTATTGGCTATCTGGCCTATCGGGCAGCCCGGGTTGCGATGGAGAACCAATTGGGCGAGTCGCTAATTTCAGCCGCACGAGTAGCGGCAACCCTGGTTGGAAAACCACGGGCAGTCCGGCTCGCTCCCGGCGATGAAGAGTCGCGAACTTACACAACTTTGAAACAAAAATTGAGAAACTTGAAGGAGGCTGCGCAGGCTGAGTCGATTTACTTGTTCGATCTCGATGAACGGGCGCTGGTTGATAGCGACGGAGTGTTTTCAATCGGGGAACCGATAGTCAAACTTGCTGCAGATCGGTTGGAGCTCAAGGCTGTTTTCGCAGGAGCCAACAGCTCTTCTGTTCTTTTTCGCGGGCTGTATGGCCGCTTGTATAAAACTGGATTTTCTCCAGTAAGAATTGACGGAGAAATTGTGGCAGCTGTCGGAGTAGACGGTTCAGCCCGTTTTTTTGGTCCGCTAGCCGAGCTTGGCAGAACTCTGGCGGTCGTCGGAATAGTGGCATTGGCTCTGGTGGTGTTGGCAACACTCTACATATCGAGACGCATCACCCGACCGGTCGGCCGCCTGGCCCAGGCGGCCAAGGTGATCGGACAAGGTGAACTCGATCGCGAGATCGAAGTCGAGACCCTGGACGAAATCGGCGTGTTGGCACATACCTTGAACGAAATGAGAAAGTCAATCAGAGAAAGAGATCAACAGCTTCAAATGATGCTATCTGGAATTGCTCACGAGGTCCGCAATCCGCTCGGAGGAATTGCGCTTTTCGTCGGTTTGCTCAAGGAAGATCTGGCTGACAATGCCACGGCCCTCGGACACATAACCAGGATCAATACAGAACTCGACTACCTGGCGCGGGTAGTCAACGATTTTCTGGATTTTGCTCGCAAGCGCCCCCTGGAGCTTGAGGAGTTGAGTCCCGAAGCAGAGAGTGAAGAAATTCGCTCTCTGCTGGCCGCAGATATTGAGCAGGCCCAAGTTGATTTTGTTACAGAGATTTCAGGCGAAGTCGGCCGGGTTCTAGTCGACAGAGAAAAAATACGGCGGGCGCTGCTAAACCTGGTTCGCAACGCCATTCAGGCTTCGGGCAGTGGCGGCAGGGTCAAGCTGTCGATCTGGCAGACTGATCAGGAGGTTACATTTGCGGTGTCGGATACCGGCCCGGGCATTGACGAGGATTCGCGCAAGCGGATTTTTGAGCCGTTTTTCACTACTCGACAGAAGGGAACCGGGTTAGGATTGGCGTTAGTTAAGAGGATTGTTGATGCCCACGGTGGAGTCTTGTCGCTTGACTCCGAGCCAGGCAAAGGCGCTACTTTTAGTTTACGTCTGCCACTGAAGCGAACATAGTCACCATGACGGGAAAGGAAACGCCTGCATGGCTAGTGTATTAGTAATAGATGACAATGAGACCATTCGTGAAGGTGTCGCAACCGTAATTGCCAGGATGGGGCATAAGGCATTCATCGCCGAAGATGGTGCCACTGGAATGAAGCTTTTCAAATCACGCAGGGTCGACTTTACGATTACCGATCTGAAAATGGAGGGTATGGACGGAATCGAGGTACTCAAGGCGATTCTCGAAAAGGATGAAGACGCGGTTGTCATGTTGATCACGGCTTTTGGTACTGTAGAAACTGCGGTCGACACGATGAAGCTGGGAGCATTTGATTTTGTTACCAAGCCTTTTACTCCCGATGTGCTCAAGGCCAAAGTAAATCAAGCCCTGGAAGTGGCCAAGATCAAAAAAGAACGCAACCGGCTTCGCGCAGAAAACAAGATTCTGAGGAAGGAAGCCCAGGCCGGTGCAGATTTTGCCAGCATGGTGGGCAGCTCGCCGGCCATGCAGGAAGTGTTTTCGACGATCAAGAAAGTTGCCAAGTCTGATTCGACGGTGCTCATCACGGGCGAGAGCGGGACGGGTAAGGAACTGGTTGCCCGGGCGTTACATGATCAGAGTCGCCGACATGATGGGCCATTTATCAAGGTGAACTGTGGAGCGCTGGCCGAAACTTTATTAGAAAGCGAAATGTTCGGCCATGAGAAAGGCGCATTTACCGGGGCTACCCGCTGCAAACTCGGACGTTTCGAGTTGGCCGACGGCGGCAGTATTTTTCTGGATGAAATTGGCGAAATAACACCAACCCTACAGTTGAAACTCTTGCGGGTTCTGCAAGAACAAGAATTCGAAAGAGTCGGCGGTGAGGAAACTGTTTCAGTAGACAGCCGTATCATTGCTGCCACCAACGAGAATCTTGAAGCTCTGGTCAGAGAGGGCGCTTTCCGCGAAGACCTCTACTACCGTCTACACATAGTTCCTGTACAACTTCCTCCTCTGCGTGAACGGCCTCAAGATATTGGCGACCTGGCTCGACATTTTCTTGCCAAACTCGCAGACCGTACCGGCAAGCAATTGTCCGGCATAACTGACGAGGCACTTCAGTTGCTGCAACGCTACCGATGGCCGGGTAATGTTAGAGAGCTGGAAAACGTAATCGAGCAGGCAATGGTTTTTTCAGAGGGAGAGATCCTCGAAGATAGTGACTTGCCGTCCAACCTGGGTCAGAAAAAAGTGACAACCTCGATTCTCAAACAAGAGAGCGATGGAAGTCTGCGGATCAATCTAAGCAGTGCAACTCTGCCGGAAATTCTCGACGAAGTCGAACGGACATTGATCTTCAATGCCTACGAACAGGCCGGTAAAGTCAAGACGGAAACAGCTCGGCTGCTGGGCGTGAAAACCTCAGCGCTGTACTACAAGCTCGAGAAATACGAGATTGAATGAAAAACCCCAGATTTCTGAGGGCTTCGTTGATTTTTGGGCAATTCGATAGGTTGCTTAGTTACTGGCAGCTGAAATTATCGCGCTGGTAAGCGTAAGTGGTCGTAAAATTTGTACAAAATATCTTTCGAACAGAGGTGATATGATCAGGGCTTTGGCACGGAGTTTGCGTTTAGTGTCAACCGGAAGGTAACCAGATGCGTATTTTGAACCTATTCATAGCTGGACTGACGCTGCTTATCGGGGCATTCGCCCAGGCCCAGGAGCCCAAAGCCGAGCTATATGATCAGATTTCATCACTCAGATTGGAAATTGAGAGACTCGCTGATGCCGGTAGAGAAGTGATTGCGCAAAAGGAAAAAATGGGCGCAGCCCTCGAGTCTCTGGCCAGGAAAATAGATCAACGAAAAGCTGACAGATCACAAGAGAGCATTCTTCCAGATTTCGCTTTGCAGAATATGTTGCGACAATCTCAAGAGCTTTCTGAAACCTTGACTTTAATGAACCGTGAACTGAATGCGCTTGGAGATGCCAGAAGAGATCGATTCGAAAAGTTAGACTTATTATATGGGCAGCTTGTTGAAAAAATAGCCAAAGAGATGCGTGCGGCCAAGGACAAGCAAAAAACTGCTTTGGTAAAAAATCTGACCAAACTACGTAACGACAGGGAATCCATACATAAAGAACTTTTCACTCCTGCCAGGCAGGCGGACCCGATGGAGACCGACGATTTGCTGGCTTCGGATGATCCGGAAGAGCTCAAAGAACGCATGGATGCTGTCCGCGACGAACAGGACCGCTTGCGGAAGCGCCTGGCTCAGCTGGACAAGCAAATCACTGACACCGATTCTGAAATGCGTCTGGATCGGGAAATGAGGGACTTCGTCGAAGATCATGCCCTGTTCGGCGAAGAATCCCGGACCATGACTGTCACTAAGACCACCAGCTACACGCCCCCCGGGGATCGGACGCAAGATTTTACAGCAGGCGAGAACGAGAAAAATGGCGCTGCCGATCCCTCATCCGACGGCCTGCTCGGCGAGCCCGATGATGCCGATATGAATTATGATGCGACTATGCCGGGTGGTGAATGTTCTGGCGGAATGTGCGGGACGCCGGACGAATCGGGTGGCGGCGGGCCGGTTGATCCGGTCACCGAAACCCGGCAGGGTCAGATGCCGGTCGGGGTAGGCGAGAACGATGCCGGTCTGGAGCAGATGAGTCCGGCGCAACGCCTGAAAGTGTTGCGCAGGCAGCGCACACAGACGATTGAACAGATCAAGAAATTCCAGATACTTCAAGACCAAATCCTTGAAAAAGTCGAGTTGTTGCAAGGCGATTAGAAGGCCGTGCGTCTGGTCTTTGGCTATGCTAGTAATTATGGCATGCGCTTTTTCGCGACCTTGGTTTTTTTTCTGATTCTAGCGGCTTGTCCGGCATTCGGCGAAGAAACAGGTGGTCGAGCGCGAATTCAAGTCGGGCAAGAATACGACACCAATAGTATCCGAGAAAACGATGAAAAATCGCCACCCGACCTGCTGACCAAGATAGTTCTTGAAGGAGATCTTAGTTATTCCAGCGATTGGCATTATCTCAGTCTGATTTATCATGGAGGATTCAAGGCGTTCTATCACCAGAAGGACGAGAATCAGATCGTTACCAAGCTTGCCGGTCAATATCGCCATAAGAAATCGGCTGACTTGTTCCTGGGAGTGCGCAGCATATTTCAAGATACAATCTTGCACCTACACGATCGCGACTTTCGCCTGGTAATTGGAGAAGCCTTCATCCATAAGAAATTTTCTAACTGGCTCAACCTGCAGTTCTACCTGGGTGGCAACTACTACAAGTTCAAACCGGACGATAACGAGAATCGGAGACTCAAATTTTCATATGTAGCTCCCAGTGCGGGTATGTCTCTTTATCTCAAGGGCGGCCTGGGTGTTGCGGCCACACTGTATTACACAATCGATTTTCGATTCTATGGTCATTGGGCTCAAATGCTGTCCGGCACTGGTATTTCAGACACGACTAAAGAGCGTTTTGACATCAGGCATACCGGCGGCATTCGAGTCAAGCAGCGGATTCGTTACCTGAAAGATTTTAATCTCATAATTGAAGTCTCTTACATCTTGTCGGTCAATGATACAAACTCATATGGTTCGGGTGCCCATTGGCATCGCCTGAGATTGGTCGTCTCCGCCCAACTGCCCTTCAATTTTACCCTGCACCTAATGGGCACTCTTCAGTTTACCGACTATGATGACATATATGTTGAGGGTGACCTTTACGAGCCCGATGCCGATGAAAATGAAAACTCTTTTGTCTTGAAGCTCA
>JAFDKH010000286.1 GCA_019307065.1 Deltaproteobacteria bacterium | reverse complement strand
GCACTTCCAAGCAGTTTTTCAATTTCGAACGCGAAGTTCTGAACAAACTGCTGGGTTCAATCGGGATTCTGCCCAACGAACGCGAGCGTTCGCGCTTCGGTCAATTCTCGAGTTTGAAACCCGGGGCACTGGGCCTCTATCTCGATGGAATAGGCAAGCTGGCCGAAAACCAATATAGCTCGGCTTTAAACTTGCTCGAGCAATCTATCAATCTAGATCCTGACTTCCCCTGCCCGCATCGCGCTTTAGCTATTCTTTACCGCATCCAGGGCCGCCAAGAAAGAGCGCAAAACTCGGCTAAGTCAGGTTGCCGATTTGCTGGCGACAGAAATCGTTCAAGGACGCACTGCCCTGCGTAACGGCGCTCAGACACTTTTCGTCGACGAAGGTGAGATTCAGGCCCAGGGCATGCTCCAGGGATTGTCGGGCAGCGGGTCTCCCAGCCCAAATGCTTTTCGCGACGGCTGGATTTGGGGTGCCGAAAGCGCCGGCATTGCCGGTCAGGCCGATTCATCCGTTCTGGGGGGTATCAAGGGTCACGGCCTGTCGGCCCCCGACCCGGCTACAGCAGGTACAGGCAAATAGTCGTCTTAGAACTCGGCAATCAGCTTAGCCGCCAATTCAACAGCAACATCGAGCAAATCTTCCGGCTTTTCGGCAGGCACATCTTTTGAAAGTCTGTTTTTTACTTTGCCGGTGCTGCCTTCAAACATGTTGACACTCATTATCAGGGTTTCGCCAACTTTACTTATTGAACATTGGATAATGTAGTCGGCATTCAGGCGTTGACCCAATTTTGCCAGGCAGTCTTCCTCGTTACATTCGCCTAAAAAAATCAAATCTTCCTTATGAGTGAAAAATGATTTCAGATCTTTCGCGCAGACCACATCATCGAATTTTTTTAAATTGAATACTGCGCTACAAAATCTATCCACAATACCGGAATAACCGTCTGGTGAAACTCCAGTGAAGCTAAACTGCTTGATCACAACCTTTATGAGCTCGCCGCCTTCAACGACTTTAGTATCGGCGGTGGCTTTGTCTTCGGCTTTAGTTACCGTCGTTGTTGAGCTTTTTGATCCGGCACAACCTGACAGCATCAGAAAGCCTGCACAACAAATTCCTATGTATGTTCTGATACTTCGCATCAAACACCTCCTATTTACTTTCAATTGGTTCTACTTTAACCCCGAGTCTTTTTTGGACATCAGCCAGTGGGAAAGGCATCTTCTCTTCGTTGTAACCAACCCGGATATCTTTGATCGTCCCGCGCGGGTCAAGAATAAACATAGTCGGGAACGATTCCACTCCGTATCTTCTCTGGAGTGCTTGAAATCGGTCTTTCAAGACCGGAAAAGTGAACTTTGAATCGTTGATGTATTTTATTACCTCTGCGACCTTTTCTTTTCTGTAGTCGCAGTTTACTACAACGATGCCAAGTCCTTTGTCCTTGTAGCGCTCATACAACTTCTGTAAAAAAGGCAGCTCCTTTTTACAGGGTTTACAGTCGATATTGAAAAAGCTGAGCAGCAGAAGCTTCTTGGGCTCTTTTAGTTTTTCACCAACAAGCCGGTCTAAAAAAACGCGTTTGATGCCGCTCAACTCGGCATTGTAAGTCCCGATGAAAAAAAATGGCGCCTTGGAGCCGACTTCGGCTTCTTTGGCAATAGCTGCAGATACTCCAATTAGATACAACCCGGTCAAAACAGCAACTATCATCCTGTTAGCTTTATTCAATGTGACAACTCCCCGGTTGACTGGTGATTCAGTCGAACAAGCAACTCTTGAACAACATCTTTTTTCGCAAGACTGAATTGTTTCTCAGTTGAGTCGGCTGCGGCACGCATGTCTTTGATCGTAACAGATTCTTGTCTTATTTCGTCTTCTCCGAGCAGCGCAACAAACCGGGACCCTGATTTATCAGCCCGCTTCATTTGAGCTTTCAGGCTTCCCGAGCGAACGTCCGATTGAACAACAATTCCGATCTTACGCAGTTCTTGCATGAGCTTTAAACCGGCCAGCCAGCCTTCTTCTCCCCTGGTCACAACAAAAACTCCATCAGCCTGGGCAGGTTCGGCAAGTGAACTAATCAAATTCAATAAAATGCGATCCAGACCGGCAGCAAACCCGACCGCCGGTATTTCAGGCCCGCCCAGACTCTTGACCAAATCGTCGTAACGCCCACCGGCCGCGACGGCATTCTGGGCGCCCAAACCTTCGGCCAGCACTTCAAAGGTCGTGCGCGTGTAATAATCGAGCCCGCGGACCATGCGGTGATTGATATTGTAAGCTATCCCCAAAGTCTCGATGCCCTTGCGAACATGAGTGAAATGCTGACTGCAGTCACTGCATAGATTTTCTATTATTTTAGGCGCTTTTCCAGCTATCGCCCGACAACTTTCGACTTTACAATCCAATACTCTCAGAGGGTTTTTAACCATTCTGCGTTTGCAGTCATCGCATAAATTTTGACGTTGGGCCTCGAGCGTGTCTTTCAGCTTTTGTCGATAAACGGGACGACACTCTGCGCAACCAAGTGAGTTCAGTTCAAGCGAGGTTTTAGAAAGCCCGATGGCTTGCATTGATTGGACCATTACATCAATCAGCTCGACATCGGCAGCCGGTTGGGCGGCGCCGATTAACTCAACCCCAACTTGCGAGAATTGGCGATAGCGCCCTTTTTGGGGACGTTCATGCCTGAACATCTGACCGAGGTAGTAGTATCTACTCAATGGCTCTTTTTGCCATTGGCTGTTTTCAATGTAGGACCGAATCACTGCTGCAGTACCTTCGGGACGCAGGCTCAACGAGCTGCCGTCGCGGTCGTCGAAGCTGTACATCTCTTTTTCGATAATATCGGTTTCTTCTCCGATCGAACGCTTGAATAGTTCGGTATGCTCCAGAATTGGAGTGCGGATTTCCCCGTAGCCGTAACATTTGAGAAGCTCGGCCAGCTGCCTCTCAAGACGGTGCCACCACTTAGTCTGGTCGGGATAAATGTCACGCATGCCGCGAATGACTTTTACGGGGTCCACTTACCGCCTCCACAAAAATAGACTCTTTTTTCGAGCCTTTATTCAATCCGCGGAGTCTAGCAACGAGGTCTAGCAGTGTCAATCGGGCGTCGAGACGGTTAGTAACGTTCCCCGCTCAGAGTAAACCATTCCTCGCGTCTCAATTGATGATGGCCTTCACTGGACGGGTGAACGCAATCGTCGGTTATCCAGCGCTGGCTTCCCTCGGCATTCATGCCATGTTCGAAAAAGACGGCGTGGTTATCAACCAGGTGACCCTCGAGGTTTTCAATCACTTCAGCCATGCGCTGATTGAAAAACTCCATGTTCTCAATTGCCGTTTGCCGGGCGGCGGGTGTAAACAACGGGTTGTTCAACGTCTCACAGAATCCATCGCTATATCCCGGCGGGATACTGCCCGTGCCGGCCGTTGGGTCGTGTATATTGGTGATCAAGAAAACAATCTCGTGTCCTGAGGCGGGTTTGTCGTAGCGCTGGCGGAGCTTTTCGACCATTTCGATGTAATTGCTTTCGAGTTCGTCGGCAGCCTGTTCGGTTCTGATTCGCAACAGCATAGTCGAGATGTTGTCATTGAAGTCGTTGCCGCCGCAAGTCAAGGTAACCAATACGTCTCCATCAACTGACTGCGGCAATGACCCGAACAAGGCATTATTGAGGTGATCTAGGGCTTCGCCGCTGGTGTCTCCGCTGTCGCTGACATCTACAAATTGTACATTTGCATAGATAGCCCTGAGATTGTGGCTGTTGTAAGCAGCGTAGTCGGAGTGGTTCTCGAGCATCAGCCGGGCGTAGCCCTTGCCGCCCGAGCTGTTCTCCCCGCTGGCATCATAGCCGGCCGCCAATGAGTCGCCGATGTTTATATACAACTTCAGATCATCGAGCTGGTCGATTGGAAAATCAGTCGGCCCCTGATCGGCGCCACTGTCGCCGGCCTGATCGCCCGGACCCGGATCAGCGACCTGATCGCCCGGACCCGGATCAGCAGCCTGATCGCCAGGGCCCAGATCAGCAGCCTGATCGCCCGGACCCGAATCGGCTGGCTGTCCGTCGCCGGCGTCGTCAACCTGGCCGTCTCCGTCCTGGTTTTCTGACGGTTCATCTATTCCGGCATCAGTCGACCCGCTCGAACTGCAGGCAGCGACCGTAAAACTCAAGGCCACCAGGGCTGCAATAACCCACCGAATTACCCCGTGCATGGCTACCTCCACATACTTCTAAGATGATAACCGAGTCGGCCAAAAAACAACAGGGCTATGCTGGTCAGGCTCTTTTCTGGAGTTCTTTTGCGAAACCTTTTCCAAACAACCAATCCAGAGTCTTGGACATTGACTTGACTAGCGGCGGCAGCCTGGAGTCGGATAGACACGGAAATCTCGAGGGCGGATATGATTCGAAAGCTTTATAGTTTTTCTTGTCCAGAACAGTCAGCAATACTCTGCCCCGATCCAGCTGGATTATGACCAATGGAAAAATCCGGCAGGTATAGGGCTGGATATCGGTAATATCTACTTTTTCCTTCTTGGCCACAGTATACAACCGACAGCGCAGTCGGGCTTGCTTGTCCATCAATGAAAACACGCAGCGCCCGGCCGGACGACAAAGCGCGTCGCCGTCTTCGTCGAGAAAGAATTCATTTTTTTTGCCATTGCTGCTGTTCAGCAGTTTTTTCAGACGCGGTTCTGTTTTCAACAGATGCGCGCTGAGGACCCGATGCTTTTTCTTGAGCTTAGCTATCTCTTCTTTTTCAATCGAGACATAAATATCAGCACAACACGAACGAAACCGGCCGCGCTCAGTCCAGGGCGCACAGCGCTCGGGAACACAATCGAAATGGGCCTTTAAAACGGACGGATCAACCAGGATCTTGTCGATTACTATCAGATCGTTACGATCTTCGACGTTTTCGAGCCAGTTCGCGAAAAATTCATCGGCTTCTTCCTCGCCATCATCAGGTTCATCACATGCCAACCACTTCATAACCTTTGAATCGAGCTTGTAAGTAGTGTTTTTCATTGGGGACAGGGTAGCTTTTTGGGTAGGTTTTTCAAGGACTTTTTTGTCAAAAACTTGACCGGGGGTATGTAGTCTTGTATCTTACATGTAGGATATATAACCACAAGGAGGGTTCCATGGAAAAATCTTGCGATAGGAAATCCCCTAGAGTGACCGTAAATCACTTAGTTTCTGAAACTACTGGAGGCAAATACTTTCTGCCTCTACTTGCCAACATCAGTGAGAAAGGTGTCTTGATTGAGAGCCCGTCCGGCCTTGAAAGACCACGTGCGCATGACCCGGTCGTGGAACTCAACCTGCCCGGTTGTTCCAACCTCATTTGGGCGCGTTGCCGGCTGGTCAGACAGACCCAGCATGGCTTTTTTCAGAGTCATGCGCTCGAGTTCGTAGACATTTCTGCAGTGGATCGCAAGCAAATCCGTCTCTTCATTCAACGTTGTTCCGGCCTGGCCTAGTTTCCTCTTTATCTTTTCCAATCGACACAATAACGTCTATCAGCTAAAATGTGCGTATCAGCAATCGGGAGCGCACATGTCCAAATTAATCACTTTTTCTCTTATTTTTCTTGTTAGTTCTTCTCTACTAGACTGCCGATCTTCCGAACTCGAGTCTGGCTACAATCACGACAATTTCTACATCATAAACGGCAGCATAGATGAATCTGCCGCCCACCAGGGTGTAGTCATGATAAACAACCTTAC
>JAFDKH010000285.1 GCA_019307065.1 Deltaproteobacteria bacterium | reverse complement strand
TCTCGGGACCGCCATCCACTCCCGCGTCAGTCTCGGGACCGCCGTCCACTCCCGCGTCCGTTTCGGGACCGCCGTCCACTCCCGCGTCCGTTTCGGGACCGCCGTCCACTCCCGCGTCCGTTTCGGGACCGCCATCTACTCCGGCGTCCGTTTCGGGACCGCCATCTACTCCGGCGTCCGTTTCAGGACCGCCATCTACTCCGGCGTCCGGCTCGGGACCGCCATCTACTCCGGCGTCCGTCTCGGTTCCGGCATCCACGCCTGCGTCGAGACCGGCATCGTCCTTAGATGAACCGCCGCTGCAAGCCGGCAGCCACATTAACAAAGACAGCACTAAAAGCATGAAACCATTTAATGATCTACGCATTGCATCATCTTTCTGTTTTGAAAAAGTTATTTTACCAAGAATCCAGTCTGCGATCTACACTTGCTTACAAGATTAGTGCAAATTTTTATTATTAAATGACGCTTGACAAACCAACCACAATCTAATACCACCTTGGCGTTGATCTGCTATGAGGCCAATATGCTCGGATACGAAGGAGTTCTTCTGTTGTTGGTACTCGGCGGCACGATAGCCGTTGTTTTTGTTTTACTTTCTCGGTTTCTCGGTCCCCGCAACCCAAACTCCAAGAAAACCTCGGTTTATGAATGCGGCGTAGAACCGGTCAAGACGGCTCGCGAACGATTCCCGGTACGGTTTTATATTGTGGCGATCCTTTTTGTTTTGTTCGACATAGAAGCTGTTTTCCTCCTGCCCTGGGCCCGGCTGTTTAGAGAATTGGGTCTCTTCGGGCTGATCGAGATGGCTCTCTTCGTTCTCGTCCTGGTGATCGGGCTGGTGTACGCCTGGCGTAAGGGCGCATTGGAGTGGGAGTGAACAACAGGCCTGAAGCTAAGCCGGCCGGGCAAGTAACCGTTGCCAGCCTGGAAGAAGCCGTGGCCATGGCCAAGGACTTCAAGAAACCCGGCGCACTCGAAAAATTCGTCAACTGGGGACGTAAGCATTCGCTTTGGCCGATGCCTTTCGGTACCGCCTGCTGCGCGATCGAGTTCATGGGCATGGTCGGTTCAACAACCGACATTTCGCGCTTCGGGGCCGAGTTCGTACGTTTCTCTCCGCGTCAGTGTGATTTGATGATCGTTGCCGGAACCATCGTCAACAAAATGGCGCCGGTCCTTCGAAAAATCTACGAGCAGATGGCCGAGCCCAAATGGGTTATCTCGATGGGTTCCTGCGCTAACTCGGGCGGGATGTTCAACACCTATTCGACTCTTCAGGGGATCGACCGCATAATCCCGGTTGACTACTACGTGCCGGGTTGCCCGCCGCGGCCCGAAGCAGTCGTCTATGCAATGCTCGAACTGCAAAAACAAATCAGCTTGGAATCGGACGTACTGTCTTCGCGTGAGAAATTCAGAGAAGCCTGGGTGCGCGGTCTCAATCATCGTGGTCAGACACCTAAATCGCAGATATTACACGGCCGGAAAGACTAATCGTGATCGAGCAAGCCAGAAAAGCAGCCAAGCGTTTGAAATCGGCCCTGGGCACAAAAGTCTTAGAAGTTTTCGAAGACGGCCGTGGAGTGGTAGTCCGTGTCGAACCCGACTACATTCTAAGCGCCCTGGCCGCACTCAAAACCGACAAGCTAACACCTTTCGATATGCTGGTCTCCGAGATCTGCGTCGATTGGCTTACCTGGAACGAAGAAACTGGTTTGCCTCAACCGGCCGCCCGCTTCAGCATCTATTACAACCTGTTCTCGGTTCCGACCGGCACACGGCTTTTTTTAGAGATTTTTGTAGCAGAAGGCCAGGCGGTTGCCAGTGCGGTGCCGTACTATGCCAGCGCCAACTGGGCCGAGCGTGAGATTTACGATATGTTCGGAATAAAGTTCAGCGGGCACCCGCAATTACTAAGAATTTATCTGCCGGAAGAATTCGAAGGCTATCCCCTGCGCAAGGGATTTCCGTTGCACGGCTTTGGCCCTCAAGACTTCCCGCAAGAGTGATATCAGTGAAAGAAGCTTTTCAAAGATTAGTCAAGTCAGATACACCCTTAGACCTGTCGGCCGAACGGATGGTTCTCAACTGGGGTCCCGCTCACCCGGCGACTCACGGAACACTAAAGATTGTGCTCGAACTCGAGGGCGAAACCATCGTGAGCTGCGATACCGAGATCGGCTACCTGCACCGCGGTATCGAGAAACTGGCCGAAAGCTGGGACTACAACCAGTGCGTCAACCTGACCGATCGGCTCAACTACTGTTCGGTATTCATCAACAACGCCGCCTTGCACCAAACCTGCGAGAAGATGTTCGATATCCAGATCCCGCCGCGGGCGACCTACCTGCGCACGATTCTTTCAGAGATTGCCCGCATATCCGATCATATGGTCTGTATCGGGCCCAACTGTGTCGACATCGGGGTCCTGACTCCCTTCTGGTATACCTGGGACATTCGTGAAAGGGCCTACGATCTGCTCGAGTTCGTGACTGGGGCGCGGATGACTACGGCTTTCACGCGGGTCGGCGGATTAGCGGCCGACGTGCCCGACGGTTTCGCCGAGCGCGTCCGGCAGTTCTTACCCGAAGTTTACAAAGTAATGGACGAACTCGACAAACTCCTGGCCGCCAATCGTATTTTCAACGATCGGACCCGCGGGGTTGGAGTGATAAGCAAAGAAGAAGCGCTGTCATTCGGCTGGACGGGCCCCTGCCTGAGGGCCACCGGGGTGGCCCACGATCTGCGAATCGCCAGCCCCTATCTAGCTTATGGCGATATGGTCTTCGATATCCCGGTCGGTGAACACGGCGACACCTACGACCGTTTTTTCGTCAGAGTCGAAGAGTGCCGCCAGTCGGCCAGGATAATCGAACAAGCTCTCAACGAGTTGCCCGACGGCCCGGTCAATGCCGATGCCAAGCAAGTGGTTCTGCCGGCCAAAGAAGCCGTCTACAACCAGATGGAAGGCCTGATTCACCACTTTGAACTGATCATGCACGGACCCAAGGCCCCGCTTGGAGCTATCTGTCACGATTCTTCCGAGGGAGCCAACGGCGAGCTGGGCTTCACGATTATCAGCAACGGTTCGAACAAGCCTTATCGTTTATCGATCCGTCCGCCGTGTTACTACATATTTTCAGCGCTGCCGCGCCTGATCACCGGCGGCTTGCTGGCTGATTTACCGGCCACCTTGGCCAGTTTGAACATCATTGCCGGAGAGTTGGACCGTTGAGCGAATCGGCTAAAAATAATTTCATGGTCAAACCCGAGACCGAAAAGGCAATCGACGAATTGCTCAACCGCTACCCGATCAAAGAAGCCGCCCTTTTACCGGCCCTGCATAAAGTCCAGGATGATTTCGGCTGGCTGCCGGTCGAGGCCATGGACTGGGTGGCCGATCGTCTCGAACTGCCGCACGCCAGGGTCTATGGAGTGACTTCTTTCTACACCATGTTCCGGCGTGAAAAACTCGGCCGCCACCGGCTGGAGATCTGCACCAATTTGTCCTGCAGCCTGATGGGCGCCGAGCATCTCAGAGAATACTTGTGCAATAAGCTTAACATCAAACCCGGTCAGACAACCGCCGACGGACGGATTACTCTCTTAGAAGCCGAATGTCTGGGTTCCTGCGGTACGGCCCCGGTCATGCTGGTCGACGACGAGTTCTTCGAGAATCTCGATCCCGATAAGGTTGACCAAATCCTCAAAGACCTAGAGGCCAAAGATAATGGCTGAAAAAGTCCTCAGCGCCCGCTTCGAGACGGCCGACTCCATGTCGCTTGCGACCTATCAGGCCGACGGCGGCTATACGGCCTTGAAAAAGGCGCTCGAGATGAAGCCCGAAGAAGTTATAGAGGTTGTCAAGGCTTCCGGATTGCGCGGCCGTGGCGGAGCCGGTTTCCCGGCCGGTTTGAAATGGTCTTTCGTCCCCAAAGAATCGGACAAACCGAAATACCTGTGCGTCAACGCCGACGAGGGCGAACCGGGTACTTTTAAAGACCGCTACATCATGGAACTCGACCCGCATGCGATCATCGAGGGTTCGGCCATCACCTGCTATGCTTTTGGCTCAAACGTGGCATACATCTATGTGCGCGGTGAGTTCAAGCTGCCGATTAAGCGACTCGAACAAGCCCTGGCTGAGGCCCGTCAGGCCGGCCTGGTCGGAAAAAATGTTCTGGAGTCAGGTTTCGACTTCGAGATGTGGGTACATCCCGGAGCCGGGGCCTATATCTGCGGCGAAGAAACGGCATTAATCGAATCCAACGAGGGCCATCGCGGCATGCCGCGCCTCAAGCCGCCTTTCCCGGCGGTTGTCGGCTTGTTCGGCGGCCCAACCGTGGTCAACAACGTCGAGACCCTGGCCTTCGTGCCGCACATCATTAATAAAGGGGCCGAATGGTTTGCCGGCCTGGGCCCCGAGAAAAACGGGGGCACCAAGCTTTACGGAGTCTCGGGTCATGTCAAAAAACCCGGAATCTACGAACTGCCGATGGGCACGCCCCTGCGTGAAATCATTTATGACCATTGCGGCGGTATTCGCAACGATCGCGAGCTCAAGGCCGTAATACCCGGGGGCTCCTCGACTCCGGTCCTGACCGCAGACGAAATCGACGTAAATATGGATTTCGATTCGCTGGCCAAGATCGGCTCGATGCTTGGCTCAGGGGCCATTATTGTAATGGATCAGACGACCTGCATGGTCAGGGCAATAACCAGGCTGGGCAAATTCTACGCCCATGAGTCCTGTGGTCAATGTACGCCTTGTCGTGAGGGCGTTCCCTGGATTCATAAAATATTAGAACGGATCGAAAACGGCCAGGGTCGAGTTGGCGACATCGATTTGTTGCTTTCAATCTGTGACAACATTCAGGGCAATACGATTTGTCCATTGGGCGACGCTTGTGCTATGCCGGTCCGCGGCTTTATCGATAAGTTCAGTCCTGAATTCGAAGAGCATATAGAAAAAGGCAAGTGCCCGATTGGGCCTTTTGTCAAACCATGGTGATGTAGAAAAGGACTACCGAACCGAATGCCGAAGTTGACCATAGACGGAGTGGAAATCGAGGCCCAAGACGGGCAAACCGTCTTGCAAGTTGCGCTCGAAAACGGAATCCACATTCCGCACTTCTGCTATCATCCGCGCTTGAAGATCGCCGGCAACTGCCGCATGTGTCTGGTCGAAATAGAAAAGGTACCCAAGCTTCAGATCTCTTGCGGTACCGAAGTGCGCGACGGCATGGTGGTCGACACTAAATCCGAAAAAGTCATAACCGCCCGGCGGGCGGTCCTGGAATTCTTGTTAATCAACCACCCGCTCGACTGTCCGATCTGCGACCAGAGCGGCGAGTGTAAACTTCAGGACTACTGCTTCGAACACGGCCAGGCGGCCAGCCGCTTCACGGAAGAAAAAAACACCTATCCACAGCTGGAGATCGGGCCCGATATTTCGCGCAACATGA
>JAFDKH010000111.1 GCA_019307065.1 Deltaproteobacteria bacterium | reverse complement strand
CAGGCAAACAGAAGTCAATTGATACAGTATTGGCGGCCTAAAACAAATTTCTAAAACGTTTTACGCGGAATTAAAAAACCAGCAGCCTAAATAGCGACAAATCCAAGTTTGATAAAAGGTTAGACCTCCGTCCCTGGGTTTTGTTAGCGCAAGTTTGATAAAAGGTTAGACCTCCGTCCCTGGGTTTTGTTAGCGTGAAGTGATGTTTGCCAAGGTGCTATTGGTAGTAATGCTGACACTTCCGGTTCTGGCGGGCGCTGGCGAGATAACCTCTATCCCCACCAACCGCAAGCTTGACGTCATCAAGGTCAAGCGCGGCCCCAACCCCTACCGGCGGATGTATGCCCAGGCTGGGCGCCGGCTGGGTCCCTGGACAATCCAGATTGCCGAAGTTAGGATCGATGGTGCGAAACTGATTGCTCTGGCTGAAAAATCTCCCCAAGAGCCATTCCTGCGTGTTTTACGTGAAGAACTCAAGCGTCCTTTCGATAAGGACGACTTCTTGTTTTTTCTCGATGATGTTTTATTGGCCGGGCGTAAGGGCCTGCGTTCTAAGCCGATTTGGGTTCCATCCGGCCGAGCGCGCAATGCCGGTATCTTGATACATCCGGATGATGTCTTTAAGAAGGACAAACCTCGGCTGTATGGACAAGACCTCCGTCCCCTGGCAATCGATAAACCCGAGCCGCAAACTGACCTGACTCCGGCCGAGGACGGGGCAGTCTTGGGTCCCAATTGGACCACCCGCTACAAGAACCCAATCGGAGAAGAGGCTAAGCTCAAGGCTCTGGTCGAACAGGCTCCTTCGAAAACTTTCGTGGCCCGAGTTGAGTCATTGATCAAGCAACTTCGCGCACAAGGATGCCAGGTTGTACTCTGGACAACTGTCCGCAATCGTCACCGGGGCTACTTAATGTGGGGCGCCTATATGCTGAGTCGTAAAGGGAATAAGCATGACGTAATTCGAGCGGTTCGGTTGCTTGAACAGCTCAACCAGGACTGGCAACTCGATGTGCCCATTCGCTGGTACCATCCCGGAGGTTGGCGTATGACAGTCGATCAGGCTCGTATGATGGCCGATACCTACGATGTCACCTATGCCAGCCGGCGCGGCGCCCAAAAATCACGCCATTATGACGGCGAGGCCGTCGATCTTTCCGCGGTCGGCCTGCCGCGATCGCTCAGCCTGACAGCGCCGAATGGCGCAGAAAAAACTTTCGACCTGTCTGATCCTGAACAGACTCGTGACTTATGCTTGACGCCCGAATTGATTGATTGGCTTGAGGAGAACTTTGTTTTGAATAAACTCAGAAAGGATTACGCCCACTTCAACGACGCTGCCAAGCCAACTGAAGTAGATCTCAAAGGAGAACCAAGTGCTCCGAAAAAGTAGAGCTGTTGAAATCCTCTTCCCCGCCGCCTAAGAAAGATGCCGCTGACGTAGACTGAAACAACTCGACCTGATATATTTCATATATATGGGAGATTAAGCATGCGCTTGTGGATCTACGGTTTGGCGGTGTTGTCGGCGCTGGTTGTGACTGGCGGCTGCCGCGGATCGATTGACCTCGAGGACGCCGGCCAGGATGCTGGAACACAGGCTGATGGTCAGGACGGCTACGATGCTGGATCCGATTCGGCTGGGGACGGAGGTCAGGATGGAGGCCAAGACGGAGGTCAGGATGGGGGTCAGGATGCCAGCGACCAATCCGGCGATCTGCAGCCCGACGGCGGCGACGATTGCACTCCAGATTGCGCCGGAAAACAGTGTGGAGCCAACGGCTGCGGCGGGGTGTGCGGACAGTGCAGCGGCAGCGCCATTTGCGTTGATTTTCAATGTCAGGAACCAGGCCCTTGCGACAATATTACCTGCGATGATCTCGAATGGTGCAAGGACGGCATCTGTCGCTGCCAGTCGGGTTGGCTGAGGCAAGCTGATGAATGTGTGCCATTTGTTCCCTCCGCATTCGAAGATCGCAGCCCCCAGTCGGTCTGTGACAAATGGAACACAGACTATCCCAGCCTGGCTGCTTGGTTTTGGGAAGAGGGCCCCCAAACATGTGATAACGGCGTTCTGAATCCCGAATCTATTGACGACGCAATTCGGCGGATCAATCTGTTTCGTTGGCTGGTTGATTTGTATCCGGTCTATAACAAGCGTTCTTCAAATGTCTATGCTCAGCCGTGTGCCGTGATGATGAATGTCAATGGTGACCTCGACCACACGCCGCCCATCGATTGGGAGTGTTACTCGTCCGAGGGCGCCTCGGGCGCCGGCCACTCGAACCTGGCCATGGGGCCGCGCGATCCGGCCTCAGCGATCGATCTTTATATCGGCGATAATCGGGTCCCATCCCTGGGTCACCGGCGCTGGATTTTCGATCCGCCCTACCTGCCGACCGGGATCGGGCAGTCCGACCACTGGAATTGCACATATGTAATGACCGGAGGTAACAGCTATGCGCCTGCCTGGCTGGCCTATCCGCCCCCGGGCCCCTGTCCGCGGACCGCCATTTTAGGCGTTTGGTCGCTCGGCGCCCGAGGTTTCGACCAGGACACTGTTTTGGTAACCGTCACAGACTTGACTACTAGTGAAGAACAGCTGCCGAATTTCTACTTTCCCAGCGGAGGCTATGGCAGCTTGTCATATCTGGCTTTTTCAATGTCCGGGGTAACAGCCGGCCACGATTATGAAGTTATCATCGATGGTGTCAAATTAGGCGGCTACAACGATCCACCCGAAACTATCAGCTACACGGTTCAAGTGGTTGATTGCTCCGATTACTGATCGATGAATAAGACCGATACAAGCGACATCCAGGCGGGGAAAAAGGTCACCTGGGTTGGGGCCGGGGCCAATGCCCTGCTGATTGTTGCAAAATTCATCGCCGGTATTTTTGGTCACAGTCAAGCGATGATTGCCGACGCAGTCCATTCCGTATCGGATTTTTTCACCGATGTTATTGTGCTCCTGGGCCTGCATTTTGGTCGCAAGGCCCCCGATGCCGATCATCATTTCGGACATGCTCGAATCGAAACCCTGGCGTCGGCAGTAGTCGGGGGCTCGCTGCTGGTTGTGGCCATATTATTGGGAATCAATGCAACCGAGGGTATTTACGACCATGCCCCGGCTAATCCAACCTGGTTGGCCCTGGCTGGAGCGGGACTGTCTATCATTGTCAAAGAAATCCTTTATCAATACACAATCCGGGTTGGTCGCCGGATCACGAGCCCTGTTGTAATTGCCAATGCTTGGCACCACCGCTCTGACGCTCTGTCCTCGGTGGCTGTGTTGATTGGCATCGGTGGGGCCATGATCAAGCCCGAATGGTATATTCTTGACAGTTTCGCAGCCCTATTAGTCTCCCTTTTAATTGCCAAGGTCGGTGTGAAGATTCTGTATCAAGCTTTTCGCGAGATGATTGATACAGCTCCGAGTGAAGAAACCGTTGAACGGATGCGACGTTGTATTGAAGGAGTCGATGGTGTAATCGATGGACATGCGATCAAAGTGCGAACTTCCGGCGGTTTACATCACGTACAAGTACACATTGTTGTGGATGGCGGACTTTCCGTTTTCAAAGGTCATCAAATCGCCAAGCAAGTCGAGGTTTGCCTGGCTAGAGATATCGCGAGCATCGGTGAAACAATTGTGCATGTCGACCCTGATAACTACGAGCCTAAGAGCTGAGTGAATAGTGGAACGCTACAAAAAACTGTCTGATTACCAGGCACCCAAACCCAAAGGCCAGGTCGGCACGGACATCGACGCCTGGTGCACCCGTTGTAAGAGAATGCTGACTCATACGGTCTTGGCTAAAACTGAAGGTCGCACGGTCAGGGTAGTCTGCAACACCTGTAGCAGCGAACATAAATACTACCCCGAGCCGCCAGGCAGTCGGCGTACGACCAGCAAACGTAAAACTGGCTCGCGATCGTCGGGCTCAAAAAAAATTCCAGCGGCTGCTCGGGTGTTCGAAGATGCAATCCGTGATAAGGACATGTCCAAGCCGGCAGCTTATCATCCCAATACAACCTTCGAAATCGACCAGGCAATCATCCACGGAAAGTTCGGGTTAGGGATTGTGACCGAGGTTAAGCCGCGTGGTCGGATTGTAGTGTCTTTCGAAGATGCCGTCCGAGTGATGGTTCACGCCCGAGGCTGAACCTCCTATCTCCTTGCAAAACAAGAAAAAATAGCATAAAGTCTGCCTTTGTTTGTGAATGTAAATTCAAAAAGGGGTTGGTTATGATTTCGAGATTCAATTTGTTTTCAGGCAGTTTTTTTGTTGTGGCCGCATTGGCTTTTGGCTTCTTAAGCTGCAGTTCCAGCGGCCCGATCGAGGAATACGAACCGATTGATTTCGAGACATTCATCGATGGCAAGGAAGATACCGGATACCTGAGTAATAAGGCCGCCGAGATGGAGGCCCGCCTGATCTCGAAAGTATATATCGATATGACCGGTCAGAGCGCCCAGGCTATCCAGGCCAAGGCCGACAGTTTGCAAAGCGCTTCGCGCTGGACTCTCCAGAAATATACCTCGCCGCAACTCAAGTATGCGCGCAATCCGTTAAAGGGAGAGAAACTGGATCTCAATCTCGAACGCGGCGATCCGGAAGTAGTCGATGTGACTACGGATGCCAACGGCGTCTGGCTTCAGTACGCCAGTTCAATCGAGTCGCTGGTTAAATTCAAGGAACTCGAGGAAATGAACTTGACCCCCAGTGATCTGATCGGCAAGCAAATCGCTTTCCAGTTGCCTTCAATGCCCGAGTCAGTTTTCGGTAAGGGCGGGATTGCCTGTGCGTCCGATCCCGACGGAGACGAACTACATGTCGAAGATCTGAATGACAGCAACTACTTTTATTACTTCGATCCCGACAAGCAGGGCTGTGCACTGGTGGCCAACGTCGATCTGGTTTCAGCCAACTATGAAATTATTTCTTCGCTCGATACGCCCAGTGTTTATCCCGAATACGATCTACTTACCCAGGACAAGAAGATCAGCATGGTCAACCTGTTTGGTCAGATTACTCACGGAGATCTAGAAGACAACGACTGGGGCTGGATCGCTTACGAACAGTTCAAGCGGGAATTCGAGCGGGCCGGTTTTTCGGTCGCCGAGACATTCGAAAACAATTTTGGGCACAGGCTTACAAAAACCTATACAGGCGGACTGGAGGTCACCGCCAACTTCTACACGCCCGAGGCCCTGAAAGACCATCGCCCCCGGGAAGAAGTCAATCAGCTATTTTCGCAAGCAATCCACGATCACGAGATCGTCTACTACAATGGACACGCCTTTTACGGGTCATTGACCGTGTTGGATAAACCCGAATCTTATCCTGAGGAAACCTACCAGATCATCAACATGGACGCCTGTTGGTCGTATGCCTATTACACCAAGCAGGTTTTCGAGAACAAGGTCGACGCCGAGACAGACCCTGACGGAATGAAATACGCAGACGTGGTCAACAACACCGAACCCGGCATCACCGGCAGCCACAAGACTGCCTGGCTTTTGTACAAAAACATTTTCAAGGGCGCCTCGGACTACATGCAAGGCAGATCTCTTTCCAAGTACAGCTGGAACAACTTGATCGTCTACATGAACAACTCGGCCGACCAGCGCGCCCGCTGGTACGATCCCGAAAAATTCCACGCCGAGATTTACGGAGCCAGCGGAGTAGGTTCGAATTGCTTCAACCCCAGCGGCCCTTCATACTGTGAAGACAACGGCGGGTCTTCTCTGACGCATGAATACGAAGATACTTCCGAGACCGAAATTCCCGACAATAATGACGGGGGCATCTCGCGCACAATCAATGTTACTGATCAGTTCACTGTAAAATCTGTCTCGCTCGAGGTCGATATCAAACATACCTATATCGGCGACCTGAAAGTAACCCTGACTCATGCTGGCAGCGAACAAGTCTTGCACAATAAATCCGGCGGCGGCAGCGACGACATTCGGACCACTTTCGCAGTCAGCGGGTTCGAAAACGGAGACTCAAGCGGTGACTGGATAATCAGCGTTTCGGATCACGCCAGCTATGATACTGGTAGGTTGGTCAGCTGGAAGTTGATATTAAACGAGTCTTCCAGCGACCCCAATCTGATCGAAGGCGAGAACACCGGTTCGGTGTATATTCCCGATGACGATTCTTCGGGTGCCAGCAGCAGCATCGATATAAGCGCCGGCGGAACTGTCTCAGAAATTATGGTCAGGGTTGATATTTCGCATACCTACATCGGTGATCTGGTTGTAACTCTTGCTCACGACGGCTCTACGGTTACCTTGCACGACAAGGCCGGGGGCGGTACCGAAAATCTGGCTCTCGATCAGACCCTGGCTGACTTCAGCGGCCAAAGCGCCAGCGGACAATGGACCCTGAAAGTCGTCGACACGGCCGCGGCCGACACCGGTACGCTTAATTCCTGGTCTTTGACCATTGTTCCGGCACAATAACGGGGCATTGAATCGGGAGGAATTTCATGTCCGAGCTGGTGACAACTAAGCAAGAAGACACCATCTTCGAAATCGTTTTGAACCGCCCTGACAAGCGTAACGCCTTCAGCCCCGATTTGTGGAACGCATTCGAAGCAGCCCTGAAAGAAGCTAATCGGGCAACTTCAGTGCGGGCCTTGATTATTCGCGGGGAAGGCAAATCTTTTTCGGCCGGCATCGATGTGACCTCTTTCATGCTTTTGCCCGAGCATTACGGTGATGACTGGCTCAAACGCATGCGCACGGTTACCGATGATTTTCAAAGCGTGCTGACTTACCTCGAGCGAATTGAACTGCCAACGATTGCTTTGATACATGGTCACTGCCTGGGCTTGGGCATGGAGCTGGTGCTGGCTTGTGACATCCGGATTGCGGCGAAGGGTACCAAGCTAGGCCTGCCTGAGACGCGTCTGGGCCTGATACCCGATGTTGGTGGAACAACCCGGCTGACCCGCCTGATTGGCCCGGGCCGGGCCAAGGAACTAATCTTTACCGGCAAGCAAATAGATGCCGACCTGGCCGAAAAGTGGGGGATTGTCAATCATGTGGTTGAGCAGTCCGAGCTTCACAATAAGGGCCGCGAGTTGGTTGACGAACTGAAGCTGGCAGCTCCCCTGGCGGTTGGGATGGCCAAACGAGTGATCGACGGATTGAGCGATATCGATCGAGGGTTGTTGCTCGAAGGCTGGGCTCAAAGCCAGCTGGTTCCGACTGAAGATTTCACTGAAGGTATTCAAAGTTTCGTCCAGAAACGCCCGCCCGAGTTCAAGGGCAAGTAGACAACCGCGAACATGGCTGAATTCAATATCCGCAAAGCGAATTGGGATTCGGATCAGTCCACCATTGTTTCAGTCCGCGAGACAGTCTTCATAAAAGAGCAAGGTGTATACCGGGCAGAAGAGTTTGATGGACTCGACCCGGAGTGTATTCAACTCCTGGCCGAGGATCTCGATCAAAACGCAATTGGCACCGCCCGGCTGACCAGAGCGGGCAAAATAGGGCGTATGGCCGTCCTGCCGGCCTGGAGGGGGCGCGGGGTCGGGGCAGCCTTGCTGGGAGCCCTGCTGGAAACTGCTCGCGAGTTGGGAATCGCCCAAGTGATTCTGGATGCTCAGGTCAAAGCAATTGGTTTCTATGAAACCCGGGGATTTGTGGCCAAGGGGCCTGAGTTCATGGATGCTCGCATCCCGCATAGAAAGATGTATTTAGACCTTTAGACCCAGCCGGCCTATTTGGCCATGCGTCTGAATTTGGCAACGATGTTTTCGATCTGAGTGACTAGATTATCTGGGATACACTTACCGCGCGAGGAGGCGGTTGCGTCGGTGGCGGCTTTTTTTAGATCGAACAAGGCCGCGGTAACGACGCACGATGAGCCGATGGGTGAGATGGTTACCGATAGAGTTTTCTGGGCGGCGATCTCCCGTCCGATTTCGATCTGACACGACTGGTCATAACACTCTTTGAAACTCTTCTTTTTCTGTGCGCGCAACCGTTTTTTAATCTCGTCACGGGGAACTACATGAAATAGTCCGTCTTCGGCAATCTTGCTGGCTAGATAATCGGTCAAGCCGTCAATTTCTTCGGGACTCAGTTTTTTACTTTTATCCAGAATGTCGAATACCGCCACATAAGATCCGCGTAATTCAATTTGTCGAAAAGGAACCTCGGTTGGTGGTGGTTTTACAGTAGCCAATGCGGCTGCAGCTTTTGTCGGGCTGATAGCGGCAAGCGGGCGCCACTGAGTTTCAGAAGCGACATTCGGAATGTGTCTCAGTCCGCCACAGGCTGAGGTTACCAGTGCCAGGCAGATTAGAGATAGATAGATTGACTTCATTCTACCGGTCTCCAGGCCACTAAGCGGCTTTTCAGGCTGGCAGTCTTACGCGCGTGAATCAGTCGGACGATTTCTGTCACGGCTTCATATAACCAGGCGCGCATGGCGCTGTTGATTTCGTCGATGTAGGCGCCGTCGGTTGGAATCATCGATGAATCATCCGAGCGAGCCGCAAATCGACGGGCATAACCCGATCCGTCACTGAACCTTACCTTCACCTCGGCATGCACGACCGAGAACACTTGAAACGTCAAACCAACGTTAGGCTCGATGAAAAAATCGAGCAAATCAACTTCGATTTGAGTAGCTGTGGGGTTGTCAGCTCCGGCAAGCATCAATCCGGCTCGTTTGAATTCTTCGTTCATTACGCCGCCAAACCAATCGGTCAGCGGAACATCGAGGAATAAATCCGCGGTTTCGGAGCCTATCCCGTTTTTCTTGCAACCGATGCGCTCGCGGTCCGGTCGGCGATCGGTTACCCGGACCAGAAACACCGGGCTGTTCGATGTCGTTACCTTACTCATGACCGGCGTATGATCCAGGGTAAGGTTCGAATCTATCAGGTTGCAACTGCCTAGCAGGGCTGCAAATCCTGTCAGGATAAGCAAGTCCTTCAAATTGTCTTCTCCGAGTGGGTTCTAGATAACTTTGTATTTTGCTTTGCTAAAAGTCAATAAATTAGAAGCACTAACCTATGAGATTCGAAAAAAACGACATACTGCTTGACATGTCAGGTGAAATTATCTAATAACTTCGACCGATAAGATGATTAAAGCTAATCAACTAACCAAGGATTACGGAGAGCTCCGAGCACTCGATCAAGTCAGCTTCGAGATCGAGCGCGGTGAGTGTATCGGACTGCTGGGCCTCAACGGGGCCGGTAAGACCACCCTGCTGCGAATTTTGAGCTGTTTGTTGGCCCCGACCTCGGGTCAGATAAGCGTCGAAGGCAGGCAGGTGACTGAGGCGTCCGAGTTTGTTCGCCGGCAAATCGGGTACTTGCCCGAGGAACCGCCTCTTTATGGCGAAATGAAAGTCGCGAAGTTTCTAGACTTTGTCGCCCGTCTACGACGTGTTCCGTCTACAGAAATCGGTGGTCGAGTTCAAGATGTGATCAAACGCTGTCAGCTGACCGAGGTGGTCAATCAACCGATCGAGACGCTCTCCTATGGTTATAAAAAGAGGGTTGGCATCGCCCAGGCAATTGTTCACAATCCGCCCTTGGTAATTCTGGATGAACCGATCGCCGGTCTCGACCCAGCCCAGATTGTGGAAATGCGCGAATTGGTGCGCGGTCTGAGCGGCCAGCACACTGTTGTGCAATCCAGCCACATCTTGACCGAGATCAGCCAGACCTGCGATCGGATACTGGTCATGCAGCGCGGCAGGATTGTCGCCTCCGGCACAGAGCTTGAGCTCTCTTCAAGTCTGCAAAAAGAAAAACGGCTGGTGGTCCAGGTTCGCGGCAAATTAGAAGATATCGAAAAAATATTAAAGACGGTCAGCGGCATTTTGAGTTGGAAAGTCGAGAGCGAAAACCAGCAAGAAATCGAACTGGAGATTAAGACTTCCAAAGATTTGCGGGCTGAATTGAGCCGCGCGTTAGTCCAGGCCGGAATCGACTTGCTGAAACTGTCAGCCGTCCACGACATGCTCGAAGCCACCTTCTTGAGACTGACCGGTGACCAGGCGGAGGATAAATCGTGAGGAGTATCCTGCTGATAGCCCGTCGGGAGTTTACCTCCATTTTCAGATCTCCGCAGGGGTTCATTATTGCGGCATTGTATCTCGGCCTGGTTGGATTGTATTTCAACCTGCAAGTGCTGAAAGGCGAGAAGTATTCTGCGGATGTCTTGAAGGATTTCTTTCAGGCCTTGTCCGGCTTCACCATGTTCTTCTCCATATTCATCTCGATGGGATTGATCGCCAAGGAGCGTGAGAGTCACACTTTTCCGTTGCTGCTGACTTCGCCTGTAAAAGACTTCCAGATTGTATTGGGAAAGTTCTTGGGAGCTTATCTCTTCTTGATCTTGCTGACTCTGGCGACCATCTACATGCCTCTTTTAGTAATGGTCAATGGGAAGGTATCCTGGGGACACGTTTTTTCCGGTTACCTCGGAATTACAATGCTGGGCGGGGCCTGTCTGGGGATCGGAACGTTCGGTTCGTCTCTGACTCGTTCACAGATTGTGGCAATTTTCGTGTCTCTAGGCATCGGAGTTCCGATGGTTTTGTTTTGGTTGTTGGGTAAGCATGTCGACAAGCCATTGAGTGACATTTTTGGATATATGGCAATACACAATATTCATTTTTCGTCATTCAAGTCCGGCAAGATTCATCTGCGCGACATAGTCTTTTACTTTTCGATCATGAGCTTCTTTCTATTTGCCGCAACTCGAATGCTGGAGTCTCGGCGATGGCGCTAGGGCAAGAAAACCGGCGACCCTGGGGGTGCCTGCGCGGCCCGCAGGTGCTGATCCTGTACATTGTCGGGCTGATCACTATCTATGTCGGTGAAAGAATTGTCGGCGGGCATGACATTACCCGCTGGATTGTGAGTTCGGCCGGCGCAGCCGGAGCAATCATAGCCAGCCTCGTCTGGGTTGCCGCCTGGTTGCTGACCAAATCAGAAGCCAGGCGAATCGAGCGCCTGGCAGCCTTATTGTCTTTAGGCGGATTACTGGGATTGACAATATATTTGCTGGGCTCGGATTTAGTCATGGGCCCGGCCCTGGTAACCAAGGCCCAACAAGCCGGTGTCAGTCTGCGCCAGGTGTTCCACGTGGCCTGGCCGATAATTCTGGTTTGCACGATTTTGCCGTTGATTTTTGTTCAGGTAAGCACAAGCTCGATGGCCAAAGGCCGGGGCGTCGAAGCCGGCCGCGTGCGTGCTTCGGCCCATGCCGGTGCGGTTACCGCTCTGTTCTTGTCGACATTGTTTTTTGTAAATGCTCTGGCCAACAAAAAAGATGTGCATAAAGACTTGAGCTATTTTAAGACCACCTCTCCCAGTGAAGCCAGCCAATCAATGGTGCAAGGGCTCGATGCCGACACCCAGGCTTTATTGTTTTTCCCGCACACCAACGAAGTGCTCGAAGAAATACTTCCTTATTTCGAAGAGCTCGATCAGCTATCTTCGCGTTTTTCGGTGGAAGTAATCGACAAGGCCCTCGAACCCGATTTGGCCAAGCAGCACCGAATCTCAAGTGATGGAACTATCCTGCTGCTGCGTGGCGAGTCGAAGCAGAAGATCACTTTAGGGGCCAAGATGGAGAGGGCCAAGCGGTCTTTGCGTAAACTCGACGCAGAATTCCAGAAATCAATGCTCAAGATGATTCGCAATCGCGCAACGGTTTATATGATTACCGGTCACGGAGAACGCGGCCCCGACAAGACCGATGTCGATGTGCGCCCGGGTGTTTTAGTAGTTAAAAAATACTTGATGGCCAAGAACCTGACGGTTAAACACCTCGGGCCGGTTGAAGGACTGGGCAATGCTGTGCCCGATGATGCCGCCATGCTTATATGGATCGATCCAAGCGGGTCTTTGTTTCCAGGCGAGGGCGACGCGATCCAAGCCTATCTGGAGCGCGGCGGGCGGATGCTGCTAACCCTCGATCCGGACAGTAAAGCTGCTCCGAACCAATTACTCGAATATCTGGGTCTTGATTATTCGACGGTCAAATTGGCGCATGACCGTGCCTATATACCAATCGAACGTTCTAAAGCCGATCGCTACAACATTGTGACGACCTCGTTTTCGAATCACGCGGCAGTCACGACGGTTTCGAGGTCCAGCCGCAGATTCCCGGTCTTGTTGCCCGGCTCGGGCTCGCTCGAAAAAGCACCAGGCAGCAAGAAGAAAGTAACCTTCATTGTCCGCTCGGTGCCCAACACTTGGGCTGATTCCGACGGCGATATCAAGCGCGGCAGTAAAGAAAGATCAAAAGTATTTCATCTGGCGGCTGCCATAAGCCAGAAGATCAAGAAACCTGAACCCGTCGAGCAAGACAAGAACAAGGTACCCGAGTCCAAAGAGGATAAAAAGCCTCAAGACAAGTCAAAATCATCCAAAGCTAGCGACTCAAAAAGCGCAAAAAAGCCCAAAGACAAGGCAAAAAAAGACAAGAAGAAAGATAAGCCGGCACCCAAGGGCACACCGAAAGGTGCCAAAGAAAAAGACGATGAAATGCGGGTTGTAGTCTTTGCCGACAGCGATGTTTTTTCTGACAAGTACATTGGTTTTCGCCTGAGCGTCAATGAAATCGGCGGCAATATGCAGTTGCTGGCCGACGTACTGCAGTGGCTGGGGGACGAGGAACGAATTCCCGGTTTGCCGACCAGCGAGGAAGATATCAAGATCGTCCATACCCGCGATGAAGATAAAATCTGGTTTTACGGGACCGTTTTTGCCGTACCGCTAATTATCTTGGGCATCGGATTTGCAACGCGCTGGGGACGGGGTCGCTCCAGGAGGGCCGTCAGATGAAAGCGCGGATTTCCTTGTTCGTCCACCTGGCGGTCTTGTTGGTAGCCGCCACAGCCACCTATTTCGTGTTTTCCAGCCCCGAAAAGAAAACCAGCAAAGGCAAGATAATTCTGGATGTCGAGCCGGCCGAACTGACCCAGCTGGAGTTCTTGACCGCTCGCAAGCAAGTTGAAGTTACCCCACGTTCGAACGGTGGCTTTACTTTAAAGATAACCGAGCAGTTGAGAAAACCAGCCCCCAAAAAAGCCACCCAGACAGCCAGCAGTGACGGAGGCGTGCCAGACGGTGCCAGCCAGGCTGCCGACGAAAAGATTCAAGAGCCGAAAAAGAAGATCGAACCTCCGCCGATGATTACCGAGACAACTGTCAGAAGCTACCGAGCCAGTCGCGAGTTTGAGAAGCATCTCGAGCGTTTGTTGCCTCTCTACGTCGAGCGCGATCTTGGAAAACTGGATGCCGACTTGCTTACGAAATTCCAGCTCGACAAGAGCGAGCGTAGCTTGAATATCTCAATCGGCAAGCAGAAGGTGTCATTTACAATCGGTAGTCAGTCATACGGCGGTGCAACTACCTATATTCTTCAGCAGCCGTCCGGGCCGGTCTACTTGCTTTCATCATCCTTGCAGCGCGCGCTGGATATCCGCTGGCCGAGATATCTCGAACGCCGCCTGGTCGAGTTAGCCAAGAAAGAAACCGATCTGGTCGAGGTCATGTCACTTGAAACACGCCAAAGTCGTAAGCTAAAGCGGATAAGGCTTGAGAGGCGAGATCGCTGGGTACCCGCCGACGAGCCGGATGCCGCAAATCCATTGTTTGGAAACTGGATAAGCAAGGTTTTCAGAATGAGTACTGCTGAATACCTCGACCAGGAACCCGTGCCGCCCCCCAAGCCGGTGGCAAAGTTGGGTTTCATCAAGGGCAGCCAGCTCAGCGACGAATTGGTCCTGGCAACGACTGTTGGTGCCAACGCCAAGCTCGAGTATTACGCGCGCTCCAATTTTACCGGAGGCTGGGTCAAGCTCAAAGCCGCCGAAGTAGCCGATGTAGTTGCCGACCTCGAGGCTGTAATCGAAAAAGACTAAGCCTTTGAGCTCTTTACGACCAGTAACCTGAATATAATCGGAAATATTAAGCCTGAAGCTACTGCCAGCAGAATCAAGACGCTCTGGCCGTTGCCATCCAGGATGCCTAACTCGAGGCCGATCGCGGCAATCGCAACCACCAGGGTAAGCGGGGCTGCCAGCAGCGAAGTAGTACCGAGCATTTCACGGATTGTCAGACCCTGCCTCAAGAGCAGCAGACAGGGTAAAAGCCTTACAAAAATCGCGGCCAGAACGAGTTGTCCAGCCGCCAGTAATCCGGAAGCGCTTATTGCCGCCGGATCAAAACGCATACCGACTATCACGAAGAAGATCGGTATGAACAAACCGTGTCCGACCACGGTCAATTTTTCCTCGAGGATTTCTTTTCCGCGCAGGACAAAAGCTATCAAGGCTCCGGCCACGAAAGCCCCGACGATCGATTCCAGGCCGGCCAGGATTGCCAGAGTGGAAAAAGTCATCATCAACAACAGCGCCGCCCGGACTCCGATCTCACTGCTCTCATGTTGTTTGGCAAGTTTGGTAAAGCCTAATGGATTCCACCAGGCAATCGCCATGAAGGCTCGCAGGGTGATACCGGCTAAAACCAGCATTCCGATTAGCTTCGATAAGCTCCAAAGAAGCTCAAGCGAGAAGCCGTAGCGCGAGGCGAAATAGAAGAGGGTCATTCCGATAACTGTCAGAAACTCCCCGACTGAGCCTAGAATGATGATGCCTTGTCCAAGTTGACTGCGCAGCATCCCGGTTTCTTTTAGTATAGCCAGGGGCAGTCCGACACTAATGGCGCCCAAGGCCAGGCCGAATAGCGGGTGCAGGCCGAGTAGATAGGCAGCTGCGAAGGCCAGCGAAAAGATGATCAAGCATATGATCATCATGCTGACTATTGCCCGCCGGCCGCGGGCCCGCATCCCGTTGAAGTCGATCTCCATCCCGGCTAAGAACATCAGGACGATGAAACCAAGTTCATACAAGAATCCAACGACCTGGCCGTCAGCTAACAAGTTCAGCGAGTTTGGACCGACCAGCAATCCATAGCCGATCAACAATACGGCCGAAGGAACGAAGATATACTTGGAAACAATCGGCATTAAAAAGGATCCGGCCAGGAGTACCAGCAGAGCCAGAAGATCTGCGTGGGCTGAATGCATCCAGTCTTACTCCTCGTCACGGATGGTCAGCACAAGTACCGAACAGGTTGATTTGGCGGCAATCCGTAAAGCCACATCCGGATCAAAATAGGTGTCTCTGTGTTTGTGGCGGCGAGCTACAATCACTAGATCATGATTGTTAGTTTCTGCCTTCAGCTGCTTGATCGGGTTGCCCTCGCGATGCTGGTAATCGAGCGGCACCTCGTAAAGTTCACAAAGCTTGCGGATAGGGACGACCTCGAAATGGATGGCTTCATCGGACAAACCGGAGATCAATCGGGGCAGATCGACATTAATCGCTGTCAGCGATGCGTCGAGTTGACGAGTGATGTCGATCGCGACTTCGGCCGAATGGATGTTGAGTTGTGATTCGGATACAGGTAACAAGATCCTTTTATAAGGAAAGCTGCCGCGGGCAAAAAGAACAATCGAATCGATTTGATCGCATAGTTGGGCATCTCGGCCGCGCATACCAAAAAAGCGGGCCGCCAGGCTGCGCGGAGTCGAACGAGTTACAACAACTCCAGGGCGTTGACTTGTTGTACGCGTGACAAAACCAGGTTTGTCCATGGCAGTTAAACCAAAACTGCCCGGGTCTACTTCGCCCTGGCTGGCAGGTACACTCAAAGCATCGGTTTCTTCTAAGGGCTGGCTGTCTTGGGCTCCGGGAAGTCCCCTGATCAGGCGCAGGGCTTCGCTCGCTCGGGCCAGACCCTCGGCTTCGGCGAATAAGTTATCGTCGGGACCCGAAAACTCGAGAGTCACAATATTGGGTCCATAGGGCTGCGGGAATTGGGGTGTACCCTTGCGGAGATATTCGGAGACGGTCTGAAGTATTTTTGGATCACCAACCAGCAGGACTCGATCATCGACCTCGAGAGTCGTCTCACCGGTTGGGACAACTACCTCATCGTTCCTGAAAATGGCCGACACTCGCCAGCGGTGGGGCGCCAGGTTCTTGAGTGGCCGGCCAATTACCGGACTAGTGCGGACCAGGCGGATTTCAATCAGTTCACCGCGACCCAGTCCGATTCCGCTGGGAATGATGGCGCCTTGATGAAGAAGTGAGAGCTCGACCTGGCCGGCCAGCAATAACGACCGATCCAGGGCGGTAATATGCGCGTTGCTGTATTGTTCTGAGATTGCTGCTTCAGAATTGTGCTGAATGGCAATGATTGGATCGAACCCAACCTCACGGCCAACCCGACCAATTTCCAGATTGACTTCATCTTGACCGGCTGTGGCTACTAAGGCGCAGCGCAATTCGGGGTCAAACAATTTTTGCAGAACTAGCCGGGAGGTGCCGTCGCCATAGACCGCCCACAATCCGCGTGTCTCGGATATCGTAATCGGCGTCTGATCGAGCGTGAGCAACTGTCCATAGCCGTCGATAGAGCCGGAGTTATTGTCCAGCAGGACTATTTGATGCCTAACCGACAGTCGTTCGGCAAGTTCTTTGCCGGTATTGCAGGCTCCAGCGATCAGGATCCGGTCCATATTCTATCTCCGATTTGAGTCAACCTGGACTCTACTAAGAATAATAAAATAGGCAAGATTTGGAATAAATAAACGCATCTGCTATCTTGCCGCCATGAGAAGAATGACCTGGTTGCTGATGTTGTGGTTTATGCCAACGGCTGTTTCTGCTTGGCCGTGCCCACAACAAGGCGATGTCGACGGTGATGGTAAAAAAGATCGAATCGAAACCCAACCTGATGGGATCTTTATAAAAAGTATTCAAAAGAGCTGGCCGGTTCCATTACCGTTGGTTGCTATCGAACGAGTATGTCTGGGCGATCTAGATGGCGATCGGCGTGCCGAAGTTACGGTTTCTGTTGTCAGGGCAACTCCCAAAGACCAGACTTTTCGTCGGCGCCTTTTTGTTTTCTCGATTGAGCGCGGACAGCTCAAGTCAAAATTCCTGGGAACCCGGGCAGCCGGTGAGCTGCTTGACTTTGGTTTAGCCGATTTGAATTCTGACGCTAAACTCGAAGTTCGCTCAGATGCGCAGCCAGCCCATGACCAGCCTCTCGATTGGCAGCGAACACCTGCAAAAATTCGCTCGGTCAGGCTGAATCAGAACCTTGCCAACGTAGCCAACCTGCGTCAATACAAGTGGTTGTCAGCGACTGCACGGCAACGCTTGCAGCATGACGGATTTGTGGTAGTCAGGCCTACGACTGCTCCGGCGGAATTTCATAGCCTCTATATTGAGAACCAATACAAGTCATTGCCGTCATTCGTTACGGCGGATGCCGCTCTTCATTTGACTCACCTGCTGATCGACTTTGCCATATCAAAGGTCGAGCGCCAGGTGATCGCCCCGGCCTTGACACGTCTGGTTGTAGCCATGGGCCGCCAAGCTGAGCAACTGCTCGGACAGATCCCCGAAGAATTGGCGCCGGCCCTGAGCCGTATCCAGATCAGGCTGGAGATTGCCAAAGAATTGCTTAGCCCGAGTTCCGAATCCCGAACAGGCGCCAAAGCTGCCCGGATAGCCGAGGAGATCGGGCGAATTGAGGCCGCCAAAGGACCGGTCCGAAATCCACTCGGCATCGACTACCCCAGCTATAAAGTTCGCGGACACTACAATTCGTCCGAGGCTTTACAACGCTATTTCCGCGCCTTTCTCTTTTTGTCGCAGGCCGGCACAGAAGATCCAGTCGAAGCCGCTTTGCTTTCGGCCCTGGCCCTGACAGATCGGCAAAACCTGCGTTTATTGTCCGGACTCGAGCGTTTCAGTGCTTTTTTGGCGGGCCAACCCGCCGGCCCGACGCCGCTTAGTCTGCATTCTAAGGCCCTTGAAGCTTTTGGCGAAAAACCTAGCTGGGGTAAGCTGGCTGCCAATAAAAGCTGGATAGGCGATCTAAAAGGCCTGTGCCGAACTCAGGTAATGGCGCCGGGGGGTTGCCCGGTGACTCTATTGGCCAGGCGCTGGCTTGCCGAAAATGACATTGTTAGCGCGACTGTCGATGTGGACGAGCGCCCCTATCCTGATCCGCTCGACTTGTTGGCCGCTTTGGGTTCCAAGCGAGCTATGAAGTGGTTGGCGCCCCAGTTAAAGAAGTGGCCGCCGTTGGCCGCCCGACTCAGCCAGGTTATAGCTGGCGTCCGAAGCGGAAAAATCGGCGATAGACTGTCAATTGCCGGGCGTTGGTTGTCGGCTCTGCGCTGGGTCTTGTTGCCATACCCCAAGGGTTATGCTGCTTACCAACGCAGCCCGGCCTGGTCGGACCATAACCTGGTTAGCGCGGCAGCTTCCTGGGTCGAGTTGCGCCGCGATGTCATATTGTATGTCCAGCCGCCGATAGTCTGGAGGGAAGGCGGCTCCGAAGAACATATCCCGGAGTCTTTAGCTGGCTATGTTGAACCGGTCCCCGAATTATATGCCGAGCTTGGTCGGTTGCTGGAAGATTTTCAAAAGGATTTATTAGTTTTTGGCGGGGCCGGGCTTTTAGCGGCTGCGCAGAGTTCGAAAACTCCTGCGCCGCTGACGATCATCGAACAAGGCAGGCAGCTGTTGGAGTTTTTAGAATCTACAGCCATAAAAGAAATCTCGGGTAGTCGATTAACCCGCGCTGAACACAGAAAATTGAGCGAGATTGGAAGTTGGTTCGAAGACATCTTAGCCGGGCGTGGCAAGCTTCAGCTGGAACCGGTCCCGGTTATCGCCGATGTCTATTATTTCGGCGAGCCTGAGAGCCTGGTCAAGTCTCCGTTGTTGGTGGCGACCGGTCCGGTCGATCTGATTGTTGTTGCTATACCGCTGGGTAAGCGAGTAGTTCTTGCTCGCGGCGCGGTATTTTCATTCTATCACTTCGTCAACCCAACAGCCCTGACCGATCTTGAGTGGCGCGAGCTTCTGGGTAGCAACCGGGCGCCGGCGCAGCCCGATTGGGCCAGGCCTGTCCGGCTAAAAACACCAACACGTAAACGTACGAGGAACTGAACATGCACACCTGCACAAAGCACATGAATGCCCGGGCCGCTTGGCGTTGTTCCAAGTGCGATTCCACCTTGTGCCCGGCTTGTGCAGTCACCGCTAACATTCAGAGAACAGAAATTATTCGCTGTTTGAGCTGCGGCGGAGTAGCTCAGCAGATCATGACCCAAAAAGTGATCGTCCCTTATTGGGGAATGTTCGGTGTTTTCCTGCAGGCTATTTTCTCGCTGACCGGATTATTGCAGATTCTGGCCCTGGCGGCGATGGTCTTTCTGTCCTCGCTGATTCCGATCGTCGGCTGGGTTATCTCTTTAGGTATTTATGCCGGCTACTATTTCCTGGTCATTACCAGGTATTCGTTTGGCGAAGAGAAGCTTCCCATTCCGGCGGATTTTTCCGATGTTTTCGATGATATTTTCGCCCCCTTTTTTCGTTTTATTATCGGGACCTTGTTGGTCTGGGTGCCGGCTCTGCTGTACATCAACGCGCATGTCGGTTTTGGGCTCATGTTCAGCAGCCCAGCGGCGGCATTTAGCGACCCGATTCTCATTTTAATAATCTTAGTCAGCATTGCTTATTTTCCGGGGGTCATGATAACCGCGGCGGTTACTCAGTCAACCCTGGCGATGTTGAACCCAATGATTATTCTGGGCATTATTTTAAGGATACCGGGACATTATTTCCTGACCGTAATTGTCTGGGGAATGATGACGGTTGCCAATGCTTTTCTGCGTAACCTGGTCGGGCCGATCTTGTACGAACACCATGTCTTTTTGCTGACCGGCATCTTGAATGAAGCCGTCGGTCTATTGATACCGATGCTGACGGCCATGGTCTTGGGAAGATTAGTCTATCAGAACGGAGAAACTCTCGGTTATCACACACCCAAAGATCTTACCGTTCCGGAGTTTCCCGGTGCGACTCCGCAAGCGACTGCTCCGCAAGGTGGTTGGGAACAGCCAAAAGCAATCCAGGCCCCGATTGAACCGATTGAACTGGAGGAGGACTCATCCTCGGCCGTTTTACGACCGGCTCCCGGCGGCGGTTTTGTTGCTGCGGGCGGCCCGCCGGCGGCTACCAAGCCCAAGGCCCAACCCCAACCTGCACCCGCCGCTCCGACCGCTGCCAGTCCGACTAACTTGCTCGAAAACGCCTTGCAGACTTCTGACAATCAAGCCGCCCTGCAAGCCTTCAAGAAACTGACCGAGAGCGGCCAGGTGCCTGATTTGGAGCCCCAGCTCGAGCTGCGTTTGGCCAACTTGTTGGAACGCTCGGGCCAGTCTCTGGCCGCCGCGCATGCCTGTCGCCGAGCGGCCGAAAAGGACATGCAAGGCCCGATGGCATCCAGGGCAATATTTACATCCGCCCGTTTACTGGTAGAGAAACTCGGGCAAAAGCAACAGGGCGCGGCCATGTACAAGTATCTAGTCGAAAATTTCCCGGGCGATCCACTCAGCGAGCGGGCCCGCGAGATGTTGCGTAGGCTGAAAGGGAGCGGGGTCTGATCCCATTCTGTCTTGACACTTTCAAGGTGCCTGTGGGACGCTGAGCCAGTCCGGATGACTTAGACAAGGGGGTTTGAGATGGAAGGTATCGCCGTATTTACGGCTACCAAAGCCAAAGAAAGAGAAGGGCTGGGAGATCGGGTGACCGAGTGGCTGCGTCAAGAACCGCCGAAGGAGATCCTGGACCTCCAGATCACTCAGTCGAGTGACGATGAGTTCCATTGTTTGACATTCTCGTTATGGTATAAAACGGAAGATAAGCAGCCCTAAAAGTTCTGCTGGGACTTATTTCTCGGCCTTTTTCTTGATCGCTTGCAGCGTAACCAATCCAGAAGCAATATTGAGACCATGTTCCATCGACGGCTGTGACTTGAGTGCCTGGCGAATGAACCAGCTTGATTCGCTCACGTCGGTGTACAACGAGTAGATCAGCATTGTCTGAGTCCCATTTTCATGCGGGACCAAATCCCAGCGCCAGGCCCCGGTTGTGATATCGCCTTCATCGTCCGCCAGGCTGATATCAATCCGAGATTTGGGCTCATGGTGATGGCGCAATGAATAGTCCATGTTGATGCCGGGTACTTCCAACTCGTAAGTGATTATCGTGTCGGCGCCCTGTTTTTTTGTGATTTCGACTTCAACCAGCGAGGGCATGAACTTCAGATAGTGCTCGTAGTCGGTCAGCACATCCCAGACCTTAGTGGGTGTGGCTTTGACCAGCCCGACAATGGTGACTTGCCTGAGCTTGCCGCTCCGGTATGACTCGACCAGAGTAACTTCTCCCTTGTTGAGCATAGGTACCAGAGGTTTCAAGTCCAGACGGCCGACAATCGGAGTGAGTTTGACTTCTTTTTTTCCGCCGAAGGCCGAAGTTGCAACGCTGAGCGTAAAAAGGAATAGACTTAAGACTAGCATTCTTCGAATCATGGCAGACCCTCCAGGTTGTGACTTTCTACCATGCTCTAACATTTGGAATCCAGAGGATTGACAGGAATATAATTGCACAGCTACTATTCTTGGCGTGCCCAGCGATGACAATAACGTCTGCGTTCTGAAGATCGGTCTCAAGCAGGTCGGATTACACGAATATTGTCTCCAGGAAGAGTTGTTGCAAAAGTCGCAAATTCTCGAACATTTATCGGACGATGAAATAAAAGTCCTGCTCGACTCAGCCAAGGTTCGTTCCTTTTCATCCGGCCAGGTAATCCAGCTCGAAGAGGACCCGGCCGGGGAATTTTTAAACATGGTCATAGACGGCAGCGTGGTGCTTACGTTTGGAGGCGGTATAACCGATCTCGGTACCTTAGGTCCTGGAGATTATTTTAGCCTCGATTCAATTTACCGTTCGGCGGTTCACCCATGCGCTAATGCCCAGGGCGCTGTTCGAGTGGCTCGCCTGCCGGCCGCAATGATCAATGCGCTGAGGCAGTCGTATCCGTTGCTGGATAGAGTCCTTAAGGATACTGCCGTTCAACGCAAGCAAATGGCCGAAGACGGGGCCGATTTCTTCAATCGATGGTAATCGCATAAAGGCACCCCTGTGTGGATTGTAGTCGTTAGCCTGATTCTGGTAGTTTTCTTTGCTCTTTGCTCTTCATTGTTTGCCTTGATGGCAACTTCAGTTCCCGTAGTACGCACGCCTGAAAAGATGTTGGCGGAAATATCAAAGCTGGCTGCCGTTCAAAAAAGCCGAATAATTGTCGACGCCGGTTGCGGCGATGCGCGGACACTCCTGGCTTTATGCGCCACCCAGGCAGCATGTGGCAGAGGCTATGAGCTCAATGGCCCGTTGAAAGTATTTGCTATGTTCCGGGTGCTCTTGGCCGGGCGACGGAAATCAATCAAGATCTACTTCAGAGATTTCTTTCGCTGTGAACTCGAAGATGTCGACCTGGTTTATTGCTTTCTGATGCCGGCCGTTATGCGCAGAGTCGGCCGGAAGTGTCTCGAAGAAATGCGGCCCGGAACCCGCCTGGTATCGTACTTATGGGAGGTTCCCGATTGGGAACCGACCGAGACCATAAAACTAGGTGGTCGCGAAGATCCTTTGTTTATTTACGTGCTTGAGCCGGAAATAAAAAAAGACACAAATTTACCCAACTAGCGATGGTCAAAAACTTGACGGGACTTCCGCCGCAAAGTAAGTAGCCGTCGGTGTTTGCGGTATCGTGCTAGCAAGAAGGAGGGATTTATGGCCTCAGGGACAAGACAAACAACCACAACCAAAAAGGAGGCCCTGGAAAAGGTAAAAGCGGACCTGGATCGGCTAAGTTCTTTGCAAGCCAATGTTCTCAGAATGCGCTATGGGATCAACGAACGCCCGTCGGCCTCAGTCGGGAAGCCGGCCCGGGGATGCAAAGCCCAAACCCGGAAAAAGGCAAAGGCCATCGAAGAAGATGTTCTCGAGCGTGTGCGCGGCAAGGAACCCGAGGATACACCCAATAATACCAAAGACAAGATTGTCCGATCCATCAAGAAAAAGTCCTGATTTCAAGTAGATCAACTACCCGCTGACACCTTGGTTCAAGGGCCCAGCCCACCCATTTCATAAGCCCAAATTCATTGACAGCTTGACTGGCTTGCGTAAAACTATGTGATTGCAGAGAAACTATCTGGGAGACATATCTGTGCCTGCAAATATCACCAAACGTCTACCTTGGAAGCTTACTTTTTGGGTAATAGGCCTGTGGGCGTTCATCGCGATTTTCTCATATATCTTTGTCCGGCTTATTTTTCCTCTCTCGGCTGAACAGAGCACATCCTTTATCATTACTTTCATAATTGGCGTTGTTATTTGCTGTGGTCTGTCAATAGCGCTGCTACGGTTGTTCATTCGGCCGCTGATGCACTTTTTTACTTTGAGCCAATCCGGAAAAGAAATAAGCCAGGAATTTCTGGAGAAAACAACCAAGGTTGCCAGAAACCTGCATCTCAAAGCCGGCCTGATTGGCATGCTCGGACCGTTTGTGTTGATGGTCTTAATCGGACTGGTGCTGAAGATTCATATATTCTACTTCGTTATCCTGGGTCTTTTCGATGCATTGTTCCTGGCTTCGATTCTCTTTTTACTGACCCAGAAGTGGTTGGCCAGTATTCAAGAGTCGATTGCCAGTCAGCGGGGTGGGTCCCTGGGGGGTAGAGTAATCCCGCTGAAATTGAAACTGGTGATTCTAGGATTTGCTCTGGCTACTATTCCAACTCTTTTGGTCGGAACGATGAGTTTCTTCACCGCCAATCGACTACTCGGCAACGAGATGGGCCGCAACCTGGCAGACAAACTGATCTACGTCAATAATGATGTTGGTTCGTTGATTGTGTCCGGTTTAGGAAGGGCAGAAATAGAGAACTACCTGTCCGATGAGGCCGAGAAACTCGGACCGGAAGCCTACATCCACTATGGACGCCTCAAGGGAGATTTCTACAGGTCCAACCAGGCTAAACCATTGCCTCCCCAAGTGTTTAAGCATGTCTTAGAGGTCGGGGCCGAAACTAGCGTGGGCTCCTATAACGATCTGGCTTCCTCGATGGTATTTGCCTATGCCTTTTCGTCGGACAAAACCTGGGTGGCGATCGCGCCAATCCAGGATTCCGAATTGGCTCAGGCCATACGTACCCTGTTAGTGCTGATAGTTGGAATCACACTCTGTTCGATGGCGATCGCTGCAGCAGTTGGATACTTTTTTGCCGACAACATCGGAAACCTGATTAAACGCATGGCTAGAGTGACCGGCGAGATCGCCAAGGGTGAATTGAGTCTCGATGTTCGTGTAGTCAGCGATGATGAGATCGGTACTCTCGGCCTCAGCCTGCATTCCATGGTGCAAAACCTGCGGCGCATGATCAAAGATGTTGGCGAACTCGCCAGCCAGATTGCCTCGACCTGCAATCAGCTAATGGTCAAAGCCTCGGCTATCTCGACCGGAGCCGAAGTCCAGTCGCAATCAGTGCACGAGACATCAGACTCAGTCGAAGAAATGAATTCAAATATTCAATCGGCTTCGGACAACTTGCAGGCCCTGGCTCAGTCGTCTCAGGAGACGGCCGAGGCGTCGCAAAAGGTCGGCGAGAGTTTCAACCTTATGCTGACAGAAACCGGCAGCCTGCAGGAAACCGTAGAGCGGACCGGCATGATCGTCGACGTTATGGGCTCTTCGGTCAGCGAGGTGGCCGGCAGCATTAACGAGTTGAGCCAAGGTGCGGAACGTTCGGCTCTGTCGATGGCTGAGATGGATCGCTCGATTTCCGAGGTTTCATCGAGTGCGGCTGATACAGCTCAAATCGCCAGAAAGTCAATTGAAATTGCCCAGGAAGGCGCGGTGGCAGTTCGCCGGACAATCGAGGGTATGGACCGTATCGTCAGATCGACTCGGGATGCATCGGATGTCATCGTCGGACTCGGAAATCGAATTGAGGCAATCGGCAGTATTCTGGGAGTGATTGACGAGATTGCCGACCAAACTAACTTGTTGGCACTCAATGCAGCGATTATCGCAGCTCAAGCCGGGGAGCATGGCCGCGGATTCGCAGTAGTTGCTGATGAGATCCGTTCCTTGGCTGAGCGTACCGGGTCTTCAACAAGGGAAATCGCTCAAATGATCGGCGATATTCAGGAAACTTCAGAAAAGGCCATTAAGGTAATGCGCGGTGGTGGGGCTGCGGTCAACGAAGGTGTTTCGTTGGCCAAACAAGCCGGTGATGCCTTGAATCAGATCCTGGTGAGCTTTGAGAAAGCGGCTGAAAACGTCGACAGTATTGCCGGCTACACCGAAGGACAAGCCCGTTCCAGCGAGGAAGTCGCGCGGGAAATTGCTCACGTGGCCGATATGGCTGGGCGCATTTCTGAAGCGGTGTCCAAACAAACACAAGCCGGAGACGATCTGCAGGTTGCTTTTCGGGAGACTACCAAAACAACCAAGTCACTGGGAAAGATGGTTAACCAGCAAGCTCATGAAAACCGGCAGGCAATATCCGCCATCTCAGAGATGAATGAGGCCACTACCCGAGCTAATCAAGCAATGTTAGATCAGTCAAAGGTCTCCGACGGTATCCTGCAAGCCATCGAACAGATACGGGAGATCGCAAAAAACCATGCCAAAGCCTCATTGGAAATGGGCGGGGCTACGCAACAGCTTGCGGAAAAGAGTGCCAAGCTCAAAGAGGAAATCAGCGAGTTCCACGTGTAATCGTCATAGCGGTCATATCTGGGGCTACTTCGCATGTCTGCTGACTGTTCTTTTCGGCAATCAATTTGGCTGCCTGGGCTCAAAAGCTTCGTTGGGAGACTTTTGGTCACAAGGCCTGCAATCTGACGGAAGATTACATAGCTCGGCGGCCTACCGACCGAGACAAATTACCACCTACCTGGCTGACGAGTTGTCACCGGCGGTTAATCCCAAGACTGAAGAACTTCTGTATGTCTCTAACCTGGGCGGTAACCGGGACATCTGGGTCCGGCCGTTGGGCGGCGGATTACCGCACCGCCTGACTGAACACTCAGCCGACGACTTTGACCCGGCGGTCTCGCCGGATGGCGAGATGGTTGCATTTGCTTCGAATCGTTTCGACGCAAAGGGTGACTTGTTTTTGGCTAAGGCCGATGGTTCCGACCTGAAGCGCATAACCGACAGGAAAAGCGGGGACCGGCAACCGGCCTGGTTTCCTGATGGTAAGCGCCTGGCATTTACCAGTGTGAGTGACGAACAAGACCAGGCTGTTTATGTATTCAATCTGGATACCAGCCAGAAGGACCGTTTAACCAAGAGAATGGGTTTTAGTCCGTCGATTTCACCAGATGGCCGCTTCCTTCTTTTTACTAGTCTGGTTCACAGCGAAGGGGCCAGCCTGCCTTGTCTATGGGTTAAGCGGTTTGAGGACGGTCGCGAAGAGCCGCTACATCTGTGTGACCGCCCGGAAGGCTTCGGCACATGGGCGCTCGAGGCTGGTACCTTGCAAATTGTTTTTTCGCGTTTCAACGATGACACTAACGCGGATGGTCGCTTGGATCTTCAAGACCGGCCCGGGCTGTGGAGGATGCATTTTGACGACTTTAGCGGTGTCGTTCCGAAAGTCGGATACCCGCTGCCACTTACTCCAGCTACTTCAGCTGACATAACTCCGCTGGTCTATGGCCAGACAGTTTATTTCGCTTCGCGTGTCGAAGGAGATTTGGATATCTGGTCTTTGCCTCTCAGTAGTCCCGAGAGTATTGAGAGTTGTGCTGCAGTAATTGCCAAAGTCGAGGAGGTTGTCGATCCGCTGGAAGGTCTTTTCTTGTTACGCCGGGCTGTCGGGCAGTTGGCCGGAACAGCGGATGGAGATTTGTGTGCCATCCGAGAAGCCGAATTGTTGCTCAAATCGGGCAGAGTCGGCCAGGCTGCCGAAGCCTACATCAGAATTTCGAGATCCGCTTCAGAGCCAGAGCTACGCGATCGAGCCCTTTTGGGCAACGTAGCTGCCAGCATGGAGCAAATGCTTGCCTTGGGCATGAGTCCTACGCAACAAGACGAGAGTCGATCGATTGCCGAGTCGTTACTGACCGAGCTTACCAGGATCAAGGTCAGTCAAGCCCAAAAAGAGCTGGTCAAGGCCGACATTCACAGAAGAATCGGCAATTTTTCCGAAGCCCTCGAATCTCTTGGTTTATCGCTCAGCACTGAATCAAAAGATGACAGCTTGATTGCCAGGGCTCACATACTCAAAGGTGACGTACTCCAGGCCCTTGGCAACTTCTCCGAATCGCTGAGCAACTACCTGCGGGTTCTTCAAATGGCCGGAGCCAAACGTTCAAAGACACTCGAGGCGGCCCAGCGCATCATCGACCTGGTGCAAAAAACCTCAGTGGCTGGTTTAACTGCCGAAGATCCCGTTGAACGACTGGAAGGCATCTTGCGCCGCTGGCCCGGCGTACCGGTTTTACCGGGCCTGGCCCGAGTCTCGATTGGTGAATTGCATCGCCAAAACAACAAACGCCAGTTAGCCCGGCGGTCATTCCTTCAGATCGAAAGCCAGCCAGGGGTTCATCCGGAAGTAGTCTCCCAGGCGTTGCTCAGTCTTTCTCAGATGGCTGAAGAAGACGGTGATCTTTCCGAAGCTCTAGATCATGCCAACGAATTGATTAACCGTTTTCGATCAAACCCAAAGATCCGGCTGAAAGCCGGCCAGCGCATCAAGTTTCTTGCTCAGACTCATGCCCTGGATTTGATGATGCGCGGCGAAACCGGCATGGCGATCAAGGTTTATCGACAGCTCATCGCGCAAGAGCCGGATGATGTAGTAGCTCATCGCCAGCTAATTGCCCTGATTTCACTTCGCGGACAGGCTTATAAAGCCCTGGATATATATAGAACCCGACTCGAGAATCGGCCGGGTGATGACCTGTCTTTGTATTTGTATGGACTTGTTCTGACTTACGTCGATCCGCCGGATTATTTTGACGAAGCCCTTGAAGTTATCGAGCAGGCCCTGGCGATAAACTCACAGATGGCATTTGCGCACCAAACTCTGGGATGGATCTTCGAACAGCGTGCGAAAATGAAACATGACCAGGACGAATATCACAAATCAGCCGAGAGCTATCAGGCAGCCCTGAGCTTGCTGGACGTTCAACTTCACCCTCGCGCCGAAGCTGATCTTCTGCTCAACCTGGGCAACGTTCATTTTTCACTCGGCAATTATCGGCAAGCTTACAGCTACTATAAGAAAAGAGAGTTGACTGAGATTGGTTTTACGCAGCCATTGCGGCGCATGGTTTATCTGGAACAGTTCGGTCGATCGGCTCTGCTAAGCGAGAACATGGAAGATGCAGTCAGCTGTTTCTCCAGGGCCGTGGCCCTGACTCGCGAACTAAAAATGAAAAAGCGGTTACCCTGGCTGCTGGCTAGCGAGGCAGCAGCTTACCAGCTGTCCAATAAATTTCACCTGGCCGCGGAGACTTTCCAGGATGCCTGTGCCCTGTATGCCAAATCAGGTACTAATAACAGACTGGCCTCCTGCAGACGCAACGTCGCCTACAACTTGTACATGGCCGGGAGAAAACGTCAGGCTGCAACAGAATTTGCCAAAGCTCAGAACCTGCTCAGCAAACATGGCAGTTCGGTTCGTCTGAGCGGCGAGGAAGTGTCGGTCAGTCTGGCAGACTCTGCCTCACGAGCGGCTTATGGTTTCGATCGCGAAGGCGAACTCAATTTCTTATTCACTTTTCAAGGACGGCTTTTTTCAGAAGCCGGAGATCTGGTCAGGGCCCGGCTGGCACTCAGGAACAAGGTTTCACTGCTGCGCCAGCATATTGAAAAAACCGCCGACCAGGGATTGATGCTCGATCTGGCAATTGCAGTCAACCAGTTAGCCGTAGTCAGGTTGGCGGCCGGTGATGCGAAACATGCGGCGGGTTTGTTCAAAGAAGCCGCCTGGCTGGCCAAGGGCGTTTCAAGCGTTTGGGGAGTGGCTGTAAACTCAATCAACCGGCTTGACTTGATGCTATCCGGAGAAGTTGAACTCGACCCCAAAGAAATCTTGTCAGAGCTTCAGATTGCCCTTGATACGTCTCAAACGGCTGAGACGGTCGACGAAACGATTAAGCTACGCCTGCTCAACGCGATTGGAACTGTATTTGCGCATATTGCCGACAGGCCTGGTCAACCGGCAGCGAGTCGGCAGGTTGATTTTAAGGACAAGTTCGACCAATCAGTCAGGTTGCTGGATAGGGCCCTGATGACGCTTACCAGGGCTGAAGAATCTTTTTCAAAGGCCTGGCAACTTTCCAAGAATCTAAAGGGATACAAAGGATCTCTTTTGCGGATCCAAAGCGGCTGGAATCTGGCCGAGGTACTTGCCCGCAAAGGTCAAAAGGCTAAGGCGAAGAAAATATTCGATCAAGTTCGCAAGTTAGTAGACGATCAGTTGTTTGTTGAAGTCAGTTGGCGTCTTGAAGGACCGGATGACGATCCGCTCAGTCGGGCTAAAATACTTTTAGATTTGCCTCCGGAAATAGCTGGAACAGACAACGATCTGCTAGCCAGAAAAGCACGCGAAGCTCTTTTCATGCGACTCGTCGGTCAGGCCCTTGACAACGCAGACAACCAGGCGGCTTTCAAGTCAGCTGAAACGTTATTGATTCGCCGGCGGCTTGATGCACTCGACCTTACGGATCTGAAACCAGCTGACCAGGCCGATAAGGACTACTTGAAAGGTTTGTCCGAAAGAATCACATACCTGAAAGAATCTTTGTCAAAGTTGCGTATGCCTAAGCAGTCAAGCCTGGAAAGCAACCGCTTGTCGGCCCGCCAAGCGCTCGAACAGTTTGTGAGTTATCGTGATCGAGGGGGCAAGCCCCGCGACTATGTCAGGCAACTGTTTGGCTCGAAAGTGATCAGCCTGGCTGAGTTCGCTGCGATTCTGGACCCAGGTGAGGTAATAGTTGAAACCCTGGCATTACCCGAACGCCTTGCGATTTTTGTAGTCGATCGAAAGGGTTTGAACGTGTTTCAGTCCCCGGTTGGACGCAAACATGTCCAGGCCGAAGTGAATACGCTGCGCGGCTCTGACTCACTAAAAAAAGCGGTCGCCCGCGCTAATCTGTCGAAATGGCTGATTGGCCCACTGGCAGAAAGGCTGACCAAAGCCAAGTCGATCATTGCTGTCACCGACGATCTTGATATTCCGCTCGAGTATTTGATCTACAATGGGAAATCGCTGATCAGAAGCATTCCGGTTACTCACATCTACTCAGCCTCGGATCTGCCTGCTTTTAGAAAAAAACGAAATCTCAATCTTAAACGTGCAGTATGGGTTGGGCCGCAGCCGGCCAAAGAAACTACCCAAGTACTCAAAACCACCTATGGCAGTGTTCGTCAAGTGACCAAGACTGAAGAAGTGCTAGATGCGGTCGGTGGAAGCGGCCTGGTAGTCTGGGCCTTACCCTGGAACTCCGATCCCTTGCGGCCCCTGCGAACATCAATTGGTCCCGACAAAGTGGTTGGCTCGTTGGGCGGAATTTCTCTGGGTTCGTTAGCCCAAGTATCGTCGAAGTCGGGCATCTGGATGTTGGCCGGCCCGAAACAGAAGCTAGATGGTTCAGTTGCCGGCGCAGGATTAGAGGCGGCCATGCTGGCCGCACAAGTACCGGTGACTCTGGTTGTGCCGGATGTCGCCAAACAGGGTCCGGCCAAACAAGTCATGCATCAAATGATTGCACAATTGGCGACCGTGAGCCCGTCTGAAGCCTTGTCTAAAACAATCGAGAATTTGTCCCAAGCCGGTCATTCATGGAAAGAGTTCCTTTCGATTCAACTACGCGGCGATCCCGGGATGGATGCCCAGGCCCGCAAGAAGTACGCCGAGTCTGCCTTGCAGGGAGCTGTCGGCGCGGCCCTGGCGGCCTACAAGAGCAAGGATTGGAAAAAAGCCCTGGCTTGGTTTCTAGAAGTTCGAACCTTGGCATTATATCTGAACAATACCAAGATTCTTCCAACCATTGACCAGCGAATTGTCAAGAGCGCTTTTTACTTGTCTGAATTCGATCTGGCCGCCGAGTATGAGCGCAAGATATTAGAACAGGCAAGAATTGGGGGCCAGAAACTTCAAGTAGCCCGGGCACAACAATTCTTGGGAATCCTGGAATCCAGATCGGGGCGGAATAAACAGGCGGTTAGCTGGCTAAAAACGGCCATCTCCGATTTCGACGCACTTGGAAATGAAGCCGAAGCGGCCCTGGCATCGGCAACTTTAGCTCTGGCCCTGGATGCCTCGTCTGATTATCAAAAGACGATCGGCACGGCTGAGGATGCTCTGGCCAGGTTTGAAAAGAATGGCAACGAGTTGCAAGCCTTGCGGATGTTGAGACTGATTGGTACGACTTATCTCAAACGGTTAAACATGGTTTCAACTGCGCGTGACTGGTTTGACAAGGCTCGTGAGCTTGCCCAAAAACTGGGTAAGAAAGATAAAGTCGCCGCGATTCTGTTGGATTTAGCGAGAACCGAGTTAGCCTCGGGTTCTTACGAGCAAGCCCTACATCTTGCCCGGGCAGCCCAGAAACTTTCCGAATCTATCTCCGATTCGTCAGGTCAGGCCGCGGCCTGGCTGGAGCAAGCCAACGGGCTCTGGTACCTGGGAGAATACCAGCGTGCTTTTGTCGCTCAACGACGGGCTCAAAAGTTTGCCGAACAAGCCAAGGATGTCCGCCTGGGCATCAGGGCACTCAGTCTGGGGGGGCTGATTACGATGAATCTGGGTGATTTGGATTCTGCCGGGGATTCGCTCAGCCAAGCGTTGCTAAGGGCGCGTCAGGCCGGACTGAGTGATGAAGAGGCAGTTCAACTGAATAACTTAGGAATTGTATCGCGAGAGAAGGGAGACCTGGAAAAGGCCAATTCGCTTTTCTCAGAAGCTTTGGTGATCGATACCCGGCTTAAAAGTACCTTGGGCAAAGCCTATGATTTGAGAAATCTCGGCATCGTCGAACAAATGATGGGCAATCTCGATCAGGCCAGTCAGTATCTGGAAACGGCCATCAAACTCACCCGGTCCATTGGCGATCGCTTCAATGAGGTCAAGGTTCTTCACGGTTTGGCCAGGCTGGATATGATTCGTGGGCGCCTCAACAGCGCACATGAATACGCTAAAGTCGCCCATGATCTATCGGTTCAGTTAGGACTCAAAGAAGTTACCTGGCGGGCACTTCGAACCATGGGAGAGATTGCCCGTCGTAAAGGACAAATGGAGGGAGCCCAAGCTTATTACTACAAGGCCATTTCTGTGGTTGAGCAGATGCGGGCCAGCCTGAAGGTGGAGCAGTTCCGCAGCGGTTTTCTAGACAACAAATATGATCTTTACGAAGACATGATTAACCTATTGCTGGACATGGGCAAGGATGATGAAGCGTTTTCTTATTCTGAACGTTCAAGAGCCAGGGGATTCTTGGACTTGTTGGCCAACCGTAAAGTCGAAGTCGGCTCTGAAGGAACCCGAGCGATACTCAAGGATGTCAGACGAATAAAACGAAAAATGGCGCGCCTGGCAGAAGAAGTCAGGCGTGCGCCTGATACGGATCGAGACCAGGCGACGGCTGTTTTGGCTCAAACACATGAGACGTATATCGAGTTGCTCAACCAACTCAGGAGCATCAATCCTGGTTTGACCGATTTTGTCGAGGTACGTCCGGCAACTCCCAAGGAAATTCAACAGATTCTTCGGGATGATGTTGCTCTCTTGGCCTACTACGTAACTGACGAGAGCACAATTGTCTGGCTGATTACCCGTGATAAAATCGTGGGTAGAAGGATTGAAATCGAGCAAAAGAAACTTGCTGAACAGGTCTCTCAAGTCCGTCGATTGATCGAAAACTTTGCGCCGATCGATAGTGAATTGATGCAGTTGTATTCACTTTTGGTCAAACCATTGGCCACCGAGTTGCAGGGATATCGTTTTGTTGGTGTTTTGCCCCACGATGTCTTGAATTATCTTCCTTTTAGCGCCTTGAAGCCGGATAGCAAGACATACTGGTCCGATAGTGTCAGGATTTTCGCCAGTCCTTCCGCCAGTGTGCTGGCGGTCTTGCACAGGCGATTCATGGAACGATTTGGACCTGCCGGAGGTCTGCTTTCCTTGGGTAATCCAGACCTGGGCGATCCGACTCTTGACTTGCCGTTTGCCGAACAGGAAGCCAGGGCAGTGGGTTACGAACAGGCTGGCAGCCAGGTTTTTGTAAAAGACCAGGCTTCCGAAACCAAGTTTAGGAAACAAGCTCCGGCTAGTGAATTTATTCACTTAGCTAGTCACGGCACATTCGATCCGCTAAGTCCTTTGAAAAGTGCTTTGTTGCTGGCGCCTGAAGGCGAGCAGGATGGTAAGTTGACGGCTCTGGAGGTCTTTTCGCTGCCCCTCTCCGCCAGGCTGGTAACTTTGTCGGCTTGTCAAACCGGGTTGGGAAAGATTACCAGTGGGGATGAAATAATCGGTTTCAACCGTGCCTTTCTTTCAGCCGGGGCGGCCAGTATTTTGTCGAGCCTCTGGCGAGTCAGCGATGTGGCCACGGCTGTGTTGATGAAGCGATTTTATCGGTTTATGCGGACTGATTCTACTTTGGAAGCTCTCCACAAGGCTCAGCAAGTCGTCCGGCGCTACTATCCACATCCGGCCTATTGGTCCGGGTTTATGCTGATCGGCACCTGGCTATAGAACTAAGATTAGCTTTTTGAAGTGATATAACGCCTGATGGTTTCGGCCAACTCATCGAGTTTCTCTTGCTGAATAAACGGCTCGAGCAAAGTCAGTTTCGGCCCTTTGCGCTTCTCAGATGGTCCAATTTCAATGATTTTACGATCGGCAAAAGTCAGCAGGGCATTTTTAATTGCTTCGCG
>JAFDKH010000284.1 GCA_019307065.1 Deltaproteobacteria bacterium | reverse complement strand
TATTTACCTGAAAAATCGTCGACGACAGGTTTCGCACTTTTATCGACGGGTAAAGTAGCATTCGGCGGACCATGCTCGTCTTTGGGTTCATCTGTTTTTAATTTTCCGGCATCGGCCGCAGCGTTATTGACCGGTTCTTCAGAGACTACAACTACTTTGATTCCTGCGTCCGGTTTGGGCTGGTCCAGCACTTCGTGGTATTCGAGATCCGCTCGATCTCGCTGATCAATTTTTGCCAACGGGGTCTGTTTGTCTCCAGCTTCACTGACGGTCATTTGTCGCCCAACCATGACTCCGGCCGCAAAAAGCAAGCCGCCCAGAATCAACAGGGAAAGTCCCATGAAGGTTTTTGAACCGCTGGCTGGTCTTTGACTGCTCACTGTGGCTCCTGTACTTGAAGATTATTCCATTCGATCTGGAGCCGTAACCCCTAGAAGCCCGAGAGCGTTTCGTAAGACTACTCTGAGAGCTTGCACTAACATGAGACGCGCGGCCACCAGTTGGGGATCTCCGCCGAGAATCGGGCTTAACTTAGCATAGGCTGTATAATAATGGTGAAAGTCGGCTACTAACTCCTGCAAGTAGAAGACGATCATGTGCGGCGCTTGTAAGTCACACGCCTTAGCGACGGTTTCTTTCAGGGCTGACATCTTTTTCATCAAGCGGATTTCGTCGGCAAGCTCAAGCTTGCTCAGGTCAACGGCGGCAAGATCGTCTGGATCGGGAATGGAGATCCCGCGTTCGGTGGCTTTTGCCAATATGCTCGATAAGCGGGCATGGCCGTATTGAACGTAGAAAACCGGGTTGTCCAGCGAACGCTTTTTGGCCAACTCCAAATCAAACTCCATCTGACTATCGGTTCCTCGAAGCAGAAAGAAAAACCTGGCAGCATCAGACCCGACCTCTTCGATTACCTGGCGCAAGGTAATGATCTCACCTTTGCGCTTTGACAAGATAACCGGCTGGCCATCCCTGACCAGGCTGACCATTTGAACCAGGACAATTTCAAGCGCCTCGGGAGGGTGGCCAAGGGCTTCTAAGGCCGCCTTCATTCGGGGAACATAGCCGTGATGATCGGCCCCCCAGATGTTGATTAGCCGTTGATGACCACGCCGCAATTTATCGAGGTGATAGGCAATGTCGGTGGCAAAATAGGTGTTAGCCCCCGTTTTTTTGACCAAGACCCTCGATTTCTCGTCGCCGAAGCGGTCTGACAGAAACCATTTGGCTCCATCGCGCTCCTCGATCAGTTGCCGGTTTTCCAACTCGCCAAAAGCCTCTGTCACCCTGCCCTTCCTGACGATCTGTGTTTCCGACGCAAAGTGATCCATGTCAATTCCAAAAGCACCCAGATCTGCCTGGATATCTTCAAGCATGGTCTTGATCGCGAAATCCTGGATCGCTTGCAGCTGCTGCTCATTCGGATCACCCGGTAAAAATTCTATTTGATCATCACTCAGTCGAGCGGCCAGATCGGCAACATAGTCGCCATGATATCCATCCTCGGGAAAAACTGATTCAAGACCGCGCTTTTCTTTGAGTCTGCAAACAACCGATTCAGCCAGAGCTCGAACTTGCGCGCCGGCGTCATTGACGTAGAACTCACGGACTACATGGTGACCGGCAAAACTCAGCAAGCGCGCCAGAACATCACCGACCACGGCTCCACGCCCGTGGCCGAAGTGCAGCGGTCCGGTCGGGTTGGCCGAGACAAACTCGACCATTACACGTTCTGGATCTGACGGGCGACTTCGACCGAAATCCTCGCCCTTTTCGAGCACTTCGGCAACAACTGCCTGCCAGGCCTTAGCTCGGACGGAGAAATTGATAAAACCCGGCCCGGCAATCTGGACCTTTTCGATGAAATCAAGACCGGCCAGATCGTCGATCAACATTTCGGCAATGTCGCGAGGTGAACGTTTGAGTGTTCGAGCTAAAAGCATCGCCACGTTGGATGCGAAATCACCGTGGGATTCTTCCTTGGGAACTTCAACGCTGAACTGTGGAATATCTTCAGGCTTGAGACCCGTTCGTCTCTCGAGAGCCTCGCAAATGCTCTTTCTCAGCAGCTGTTTCATTTATCTTTCTTGTGACTTCCCTCGGCTGGGGACTTTTCGGGCTTATCACTATCCAGGCTCGCCAAACGCTTTTCGATAATCTTGATAACGCGCTGATCGTCGGTAGCAATCTTGGCCCGCTCGAGTACAGAGCGCGCCCAGCTCTTGTCACCCAGCCCAACTAGTTCGTCAACCAGTTCAAGGGTCCGGACCGGGTCGCGTCCAAGAAAACCATCTGCCTTTCTAAAGGCATATATGGCCTGGTCGCGCTTTTCTTGGGCCAACAGCACGCGACCCAGCCCAATCCAGGCTGAAATATGCTCGCGGTCGACTTCCAGACTGCGCCGATATTTCTCTTCGGCGTCGACAAATTTCTTTTCCCGCTCGTCAATCGCCGCTAATAGTTCCCAAACCATGTAATCCTGGGGATGGATAGCAACCATAGTCTGATAGATCCGGCGAACTTCGTCGAGCTTGCCTTCGACGGCGGCCAAAGCACCCAATTCATCCAGAGCTTCATAGTACTCGACCGAAGTCTTCTTTATTTTCATGAATGCTTTTTGGGCTTGATCGGCTTTCTTTCGCTTTAGCAAGAATCGACCATGGGCCAATAACAACAAACCGGCTTCAGGATACTTGGCCAGGGAGGTAGCGTATTGATTGTCTGCTTTGTCATGCTCGCCCTTGGCTTCGTGCAGTTCGGCAATCGCCAAGCGACTTGCAAAATCAGCATCGTTGAACTCAATCAGTTTCTGGTAGGCCTCAGAAGCCTCATCCAGCCGATTGGCTTGCTTGAGTGCCCCGGCCAGGGCCCTCCAGCCAAGTTTCCGCTTGGGTTCCATTGAAGTCGACTTTTTCAGCAGGACAATCGCCTCGTTTACCAGAATCTTATTTTTATTCTTTTCTGCCTTTTTCAGAAGTACTCTGGCCAGCTTGTTGAGGGCAGCAACATGCTCATCGTCCAGTTCGAGCACTTGACGGAATTCGCTCTCGGCTGTTTCTAAGTTGCCGTCGCCAAGGGCCAGGTTACCTTTCTGATAGTGGCTCTTTAACTCCCAATCTTCCTCTTCAGGCTTGTTATCGGTACAAGCGGCGCCCAGCAGCAAACCGATCATGCCCAGCCAGCCGAGGAAGGTTGTAATGAGATTGTCAGAGCGCATTTCTCCTCCAATAAATACGGGCCTGAGCGTTATTTGCTAGAAACCAAACTGAAGAGATACAGTTCCGCCGCCTGTCACGGGGTTCAAGGACACTTTGGGTGAATCGTCTTTGAACCCGCGAAACTTCTCGTAGCGATTCGGGTCGTCACCTTCTAAAAACAAATACAGACTCAGCACGCCGACCCCAATTCCTGCAATACCCATAGCCAGAGCCGCGTAATCCATTATCTCGGCTCGATCCATGTCATCTTTGTATTTGGCAAAGAACTCGTCGGAAGTCATGCCACGATACTCACCGTTGGCGTAGTCATCCTCGATAGGATCATATTCAAGATAGGTATATGTCCTCAAGGCGACAGCTCCGGCTTCCATGGCCACAAAAGTACCGAGAGTGATCCAGGCCCACATGCGCATCGACTTGGCATCATCCTCATAGGCCTGGATAAAAACAGCCGAGGGAATCATGGTCACATCCAACATCTGGACTTGTTGTGGTTGAACCTGAATTGTCCTGACCCAATCAACAAATCCATTTTTTGAAATGCGGATATCTCGCGGACCGGCCGCAAGCGGTAGATTTTTCATGGGGCTGCTGCCGACAGTCTTGCCATCGACCAAAATGTCGGCACCCTCTTCAGACACGTTCAGCAAGGCCATACCGCTTCGAGCCTGGAGAATGTCTTCAATGACCTTGTAAGCAGCGTTAGCTACTTCCTGGAGCAGTTTCTCCCGGGAGCCTTCGAACTGCCGGTCAACTCGTTTGACTACCTTGGTGGCTTTGACATCGATGCGCTGCAACCCAATTACATATTTTTGGCCGACCATTCCGACTTCACCGGCTATCAAATATTCGGCACCCAGTATTCCGCCGATATCGGTAAGACAAGACTCGTCCGCGCAGCCGAGTAAAATCTTGTCTTGTTCATGAGTCAGTATGTTTTTGATGTCGTCCCGGGTAATTACAGTGAAGATACCTATTTCGGCCAACCTGGTCGAAATGACTCCGGTCAACAAAGAAGCCACGTCAGGCCCGACGCCTTTGTCCCTGAGATCTAATATCGCAATCTTCGACTTGGTCTTCGAAAAAGCGCTCTGTCCCGATCCGGTCAAACACAAAATAGTAAAAAAACCAACCAATAAACAACGTCTGGAATACATCTGGTGCCTCCCTCGACGGTGGCTTTACAGCTTGATATTTGGGATATTATAGAGAAAGGCGTCAAAAGACACCAATAAAAAGACGGGCCCGATAAAAGGCCCGTCAACTGTCAAAATGGGCGATGACAGATTTGAACTGTCGACTTCCACCGTGTGAAGATGGCACTCTCCCACTGAGTTAATCGCCCAGCTTGTGACTCTGATAGCCCAAACCCATAGCGTTATCAAGCAAAAACAAGTCGCCTGGCGTATGTCAGATCAATACTCCAACCTTGGCTAAAGCGTTCATAGTCAATGCTATTCTTTGTTCGCCCAGCCGGTTGACCAGTTCGAGTATTTGGGGGTGACTGAGGACAACTTCGTCGAAATCCTTTCGGGGCAAGCGTAGAACTGCCCCGGGAGTGATGGCTATGACGGTCGCCATAGCGGGTTCTTTGCGTAAACACGATATTTCGCCGAAGACTTCGCCTTCGGTAAGTTCGCCAGCAACCATATCGGAGCCATCCTCAACCTTGGTACTGACTTCTAAAGTTCCCCTTAGTAAAACAAAAAGCCCGCTGCTCTCGACTCCTTCGGTGATCAATTCATCCCCGTTATCCACATTCCGGCTGACAAAGCGCTCGATGATGCGAACCCGTTCTTCGCCGCTAAACGGCCTGAAGAGAGCCGATGTGACCATTATGTTTCTGAGCAGTCGCTGGGTGCAAAACTTGTCGAGCACTTTACCTACCGATGGATATTGACCAATTACTTCATCCAGCAGCTCTTTTGATATTTCGAACAGGTCTGACGATTTAATTGCTTGAACCGAAGCTCCGCGCGGCCCTCCCCTGATCACCGACATTTCTCCGAAAAACGCCCCTTCGCCCAGGATGGCGAGCTGCAGCATTTTTGTGCCGTCCAGGCGCTTCAAAACGCGGACCGCGCCACTGGCAATGGCAAACATTGAATTTCCCTGGGCACCCTCTTTGACAATCCAGTCACCTTGCTTGACATGCAACATCTTCATTTTTTCCAGCACGGTTACGAAGGCATCTGGAGCGAGTTCTGAAAACAACGAGATCTCCGGCAAGGTCTCGGCATGCCCGCTGGGTTCTTCGAACTCGACC
>JAFDKH010000014.1 GCA_019307065.1 Deltaproteobacteria bacterium | reverse complement strand
GTATCGTTCGCACTCTCCTCGTGCCCAAGCTTGGCTGCCTTCTTCATCTCCCAGTTTAGCTACCAGCTCTCGCCATATAGGAATGGCTCTTTTCATGACCCTTTGACCTACAGGAAGAGGGAATTCTTCTACCAGCTTACAGGGCCAATCTGAACACTGATGGCAGGAGTAGAAACCTTTTTCTTTGATGCAATCTCTGAGTTTGCAGCTTTTGCAAAAGGTATACAGACACTCTGGCGGATCTTCTTGCAGACAACCAAGACAGCGGGTGTCCTCTGGTTTGGACCCATACAAGTTAGCCAGAATGGATCTAAACTTTTCATTGTTATCCCGATTGGACAGATAGATTCCGCAGGTTCCACAGTATAACCCACAGGGAGCCATCAGGCGTTTGTCTAGAATCTCTTCTTCTTTCCACCCTCGCACTTTCACACCCTCCCTATAAACCCAGGGGCACCCTACTCAGCGAACCAGGGTCTTCAAGACATCATCGGCGATGGCCATGCGGGCGACCTCGGAAGTGTGACCGACGATGGGGCCTAAGCGGGCGTTTCGAAAGGCCTGCTCGACCGGGTTGGGCTTGATGTAACCCGAAGCAGCCAGGATTTGCATGGCCTGCTCTGAAACCGTGCAAGCTGTTTCGGTGGCAAACACTTTGGCAGTCAGGGCCAGGGACTTAGCTCCCCGATCTGCCTGGGCCCGGGCAACCGTCGCTCGATAAGCTAGAAGTTCGGCAGTCTGTCCCAGGGTCAACATCTCAGACAACGTAAAGCGGACCATTTGATAACCGGCCGGCGGTTTGGCGTTGTTGCGCGGTAAATCGGCGGCCTGCTTGGCCTCGTCGAAACAACGCCAGATGATTCCTAATGAAATAGCCACCAGAATGCGATCGGTGGCTGCACGTATTTCGTCGAGGAAGTCGACTTCACTTGTCAAGACGGCTTGGGCAGGGACACGCACGTCAGTCAAGGTTAGTGAACTGGTGCACAAGGCGTCATAGCCCAAAGACCGAACCCGTTCTCCGATCTCCAGGCCGGCTGCGCCGCGTTCGATTAGAAACATACCCGGGCCCTGATCGGTCTGAGCAACCACGCCAATTACGTCGGCCAGAGGGGCCAGGTTGACCGGCGACTTTTGACCGTTTAATACGTATTCTTCGCCATCGAGCCGGGCTTGTGTTGAAAGCTTGGCCGGCTGTGAGCCCGAAGCCGGTTCGGAAACGGCCAGTGAACAAATCAGATCTCCCTGGCTGAGAGGTTTCAGATACTTGTTACATAAAGAATCGGATCCGTGGTCGGCGATCAGGCCGCCCAGCAAGCGGGCGCCGGTTTCGGCGGCCAGCACAAGCCACTGAGATATTTTGGCCAACTCTTTCTGGGCGATTAGCAACCCCAACATCTCGCCGGCCTGATCTTTACCAACCGCAGCCGCCAGATAGCCCGTTGAGGCCAACTGTTTCATCCAGGCTCTGAGAGCTTTTTCTATTTCAGGTGCTTCCAAGGATTCAGCTGATTCCAAAGCAGGCAACTCGGCCTCGCCAATCATCTTGGAGATCTTTTCGGCCAGAATCTTTTCTTGTTCGTCGTGATCAAAGTTCATGACAGGGCCCTTACATCAATTTAGAAATGATCAACTTCTGGATCTCGGAAGTACCGCCGCCGATAGCGGCCAGACGCCCGTCCCTGAAGTTGCGTTCCATGTCGTATTCATGGCAATAGCCGTAACCACCCATCAGGGTGATTGCGTCATTGGCCGGCCCGAGCGACCAGTCACCGATGAACAGTTTGGCAACCGCGGCTTCTAAGTGGCTCAATGGGCGTCCCTGGTCCTTGCACCAGGCGATCCGGTAGACCAAAGCTCGGGTTGCCTCTAAAAAGATCTTCATGTTGGCCAGCTTGAGCTTGATGGCCTGATAATCGGCTATCGGCTTGCCGAATTGTTTTCTCTCGCTGGCGTACTGCGCACAACGCTCGAGGGCGAACTGTGAGCCGCCCAAAAACGGGGCCATTAGAGTCGAGCGATCCCATTCGACGGTCTGCATAGCCATCATGAACCCGCCGCCTTCTACGCCCAACAGGTTCTCTTCGGGAATCTGGCAGTCTTCGAAGAATAGCTCAGAGGTCATCGATGTTCTGACACCCATCTTGTGCAGCGGCGCACCGGTTGAAAAACCAGGCGTGTCCTTATCGACAACGAAGGCCGAGATCCCGGCATGCTTCAACGAGCGATCCAGGGTGGCATATACCACGGCCACATCGGCCACCGGACCATTGGTGATAAAGATCTTCGACCCGTTGAGGATGTACTTGTCACCCTTTTTTTCGGCCCGAGTTCGCATCGCGGCAACGTCGGAACCGGCGCTGGGTTCGGTCAGCCCCATACAACCAATCATTTCGCCGCTGGAAAGCCCAGGTAAGTAGCGTTCTTTCTGTTCCTGGCTACCGTGTTTTAAAATATTGTCAGCGCATAAGAATGTGTGCGCCCCGTAAGACAAGGTCAGCCCGCCGTCTACTCCGGCCTCCCCGAGCGCTTCTCCGGCCAAGACCGTTGTGACAACGTCGGCATCGCTGCCCCCGAATTCTTCGGGTAGATGCAAGCCCAAAATCCCGAATTCACCCAGCTTGCGAAATGACTCGCGGTCGAATCGACTTGCCAGATCGTGTTCACGGCAACGCGGAGCAATTTCTTTTCGGGCAAACTTGATGACTTGCTCTTTAAATGCCAATTGTTCTTCAGTAAAGTTAAAATCCACTTGTTCTCCTCCCGGGCTTTAGTCGCACGACTGTCAGAATCTACACGCAATGCAAACGCCATACAACGACAAATGCACAAGAATAGTATTGATGGGTGGTAGCCAGGATGGTACATTATATAAATATTCGTCAGGTATTTAAGATGGCTATTCAAAGGTGGACAAGGGGGTTGAACCTAATGGGCACATTATTGGCCGTGAGGTTCACTCATTGGTTATGAAAACCAAAAAGATCTTGAAAACACCTTGGCGCCTACTTGCCATGCTGATCATCTCTCTTTTGGTTTCCTGTACGAGTATGAGTCCCTTCGAAAAGGCCAGACAGAAAAACAGCTCCTTTGCATACCGGGCATTCATCAGACACAATCCAAAACACCCCAAGGTCGAACAGGCCACGAAGCTCGAGGCCGAAGCAGCCTTTCGTGAATTGGGTGAAAAGCCGAACACAGAAAAACTGAAAGCCTACCTTGCCAAATATCCGGATTCGCATCTTTTCGAGCAGGTGCAGATGCGCTTGCTGGAGACCAAACTGGCTTATTACATCAAGAACAGGTATATCGCCGGTCTCAAACGCCTGATGAAAACATGTGAAGATGAAGCGGTGCTGGAGCGCATGAAGGAGTCGTACGATTATCTTGTCGGCGCCAAAAAAGCGATTCTCAAGCTCGACCGGAAGTACTTCGAAGAATACCTCCGCAAACATCAGGGAGGCGAGTTCTCCGAACATGCGCGATCCACTGTCAAATGGATGAAGTCGGCCGATGCCAAGCCGCAAACCAAGATTACCGTCGTGTTGGACGGGCATTTTACGCCGGAGTCGATGAAAAACATGCGCCGGCGATTTGCCAAGATACGAGCCCAACCCGAGTTCCTCTCCAGCCTGGGATCTGTCAACTCGCACGAGGGCAAGATTCTCTACCGCTTCACCGAGTTCCTGCCCGGCCGCAAGAAACAGTTGTACGATAAAGACGGCAAGCTGTTCGAGTTCACTTCACAAGTTAGCGGCGTTACGGTCGAGATCTTGAGGATCCAAGACGGTAAAGTGAAGCCGGTCTGGCTATGGGGTACGACGAAACTCATGGGAGTCAACTCGCTGAATTTCCCGGTCGTCTCCCGGGATACGAGCGACACCGTAATATTCTCCCGGGTAAGAAATTCTATCCTGGGTCAGATAGTAAACTTCGAGAGGTACTTGCTGGTCACTACCCTGGCCGGATTCGAGCTCCTTGATCCCACCTTCCCGGATACCTTGAGGCTAGTCTTCAAGTACGAGACACCGGCGAACGTTCGGGGCATCCGGCACAACGTCAGACAGAATGTGGCCGTGAGCGGCAAACTCGTAGCCCTCTACGGCCATGGCGTAGAGCTGGTGGATTGCAGTTCGCTCTCTGATATCAAGACGAACACTTCGGCCACATACGCCAGGGTCGGAGAGGTGGTATCCGGCACCTTTGTTAAAAATAAGTTCTATTTCACAACTGAGAACGGTTTCTTTGATGTCGACATGGACTCCAGCAGTCCCAAACAGCACGCCTACGGCGCGTATTCGATCGCAACCAAATTCGGCGGCTCGCTGGTCTTGGGGTCGGAAGACGGATTGGCGTCCTACCATTTGTCGGAATGGAGCGGGTTCGAAGAGCGAAGCCTTCTGGGAAACATGGAGTTTCCGGGAGGATTCAACCCGGATTGGCCCATCCAGCATTCATTGAAGTTGCGTCGCGGCTTGCTGCTGGTCAACTCCAAGGGCGAAACGGCCCTATTCAAGGATCAGACCCTTGATACTGATTTCATCTCAGTCGAAGACATCGGGCACGTCTATAAATTAGACGGAGTCGAAAGATGGTTGGTCAGCGTGGGTGAAAGCGGTTTCGCCATCCACGCCCGGCGGGCCAGAAACTGGTGGCTGATCGGCTCGGTCCCGATCTACGGATGCCAGGGAGTCAAGCTGCGCTATCCCCTGGCCTACGTCATCTGCGGAGAAAAAATACACATTATCCATACTGCCGCAGTCCTGAGCAGAAGATGAGCTTTGCTTCGCGACTATTCCAGATAGCGGTCTTACTTGTCCTGACGGCGGGAGGGTGCCATCGGGTTTCAGAAGACGCTTCAATGGACCAGCGGGTGAAGGAAGTAACCGCAACTTGCCGCATTCCAGCCGCCGAAAAGACTTTCAGGGTTTTGATCAAATCCTACATCCAACCCGAGCGCATTCAACTAGCGTCTTTGCGGCGATCGGCAGGATTCATGTTGCAAAATGCCGTGCCCGAGCTAACCGTCGTGGTCAATGACGGCTCTAACGACATCATCCTTGAACGAGGCAAAAAAAAGCTGCGGGTTAATTGCCCGGTCGATGCGCCCCTCTGGAGTTTCAAGATGTGCGCTCGGCGCCTTGCCTGCGCGGCCATCGAGCTCGTGCCCGATGCCGATCCAAAGAGAATCGACAAGATCCTCGCTCAGAGCCTAACCGCCGGGCTGGACCCGCATACCAAACTCTTATGGGGCCACGCCAAAATTTGTCATTTCACCCCGGAAGGCTGCGAAAATGCCGACGCCGATGTTGGTATCAGGGTCGGCCGGGTCGACTCAGGGCTTATCGCCATGTCCGTCATTCCGGGCAGCCCGGCCGCCAAGGCTAACATCCGGGCCGCTGACCGTTTGATCAGAATAGACGGCCTGCCGGCCGGGGAGCTGGAACCTGAAGAGGCCGAATGGCTGCTGCGCGGCCGTGAAGGCAGCCAGGTGCTCCTGGCCTTCGAGCGTCACGGTAAGAGTAAGCTTGAAATGATTTGGCTCTTGCGTAAGAAGCTCGACAAACAAAAAGGGTTCAAGGGGCGCAAGTTCGGACGAATCGCCTATCTACGGATCCTGGAGTTCGTACCAGACGTAGCCTCGCATTTAAAAACCTGGGTGGAGGCGTTCAAGAACCCGCACGGGTTCATACTAGATCTCAGGGACAATCCCGGCGGCTTGATGATGGAGGCTATCGAGATAGCCGACTTCTTCATCAGACAAGGCGCAATCATGTTCATCCAGACACATGACGGGAAGGAACGATTCGAGCTGCCCGCCAGATCCGGCGGTACGGCTCCGCTGAAACCGATGGTGGTGCTGGTCAACTCGAGGAGCGCCAGCGCGTCCGAGCTGCTGGCCGGCACTCTCCAGGATCACGGCCGAGCCCTGATTGTTGGCCAGCGGACGTACGGTAAAGGCAGCATACAGATCCCAGTGGGAGTTCCCGGTGGCTACCTTATGATGACGGTTATGCGCTATCTCACCGGCAAAGGGCTTGACATACAGGCCGCGGGGATCACCCCGGATATTCGTCTCCGCCCAGTCCACGTCAGCCGGGACGGGCTGCGGCTACGCCACTGGCCAGTCCCAACGCGCGAGGCCGACCGGAAGCGCACACTCAAGGGTGGCAAAGTCCGCCAAGCCAAAGAACCAATAGCCGACCTCGAATTTCTGGCCGTCAAGCAGACCGGCGAATCTGACGAGGCTGTTGCCATCGCGATCAACTTAATCAAGAAGATGCCCTGGCTGGGCAGACTGAAGGGGCGTGAAGCCGAGATAGTCCGCATCCTGGGCAAGTTTCGCAGCTCCGAGAAAAAAAAGATTCGCTCCGCGTTGGCAAAGTTGGGCGTTGCGATCGACCCACAACCAGGCTCCAAGCTCTCTTTCGATGTCAATCACGCTGATTGCGAGGTGATGCCCGGAGAGCAAGCCAGCCTGAAAATCGGCGTACGCAACACCGGCCCGCAAGCCATTCATGGTCTTTCATGCCACATCGAGACAAGCAATCCCTTCTTTACAGACAAGGAGATCGCCTTCGCATCCATCGCACCTGGAGGCAGCCAGGAACAGACCCTGAATGTCCACATACCGGCCGGGGCCTATGCACGCCAAGATCCGCTGAAGCTGGTCTGGCACGGCCCTGAGGGAAGTCAGCTCGATAAAAAACCCAGTGGTCCCTTCTACATCCGCATCAAGTCGATGTCGCAACCTCGAATCGGGGCATACGTTTACATGGATGACAGGCGTCCCGGCGGAAACGGCGACGGCCGGATATCGAAGGGTGAACCGGTAAAAATTTGCGCTCGAATCAGGAACTTCGGAGCGGTTGCCTGCCCGGAAGTCTTCGTCTCAGTCGACACACGCCTCGGACCGATCTCCGGATGGCGACAGACATACCACCGATTCAAACCGCTAGACCCCGGCCAGGTCAAGTCGGTTTGTTTCCAGGGAAAGACCAGGCAAGACTTCAAAGAAGAAGAGGGCACGGTGACTGTGCGCTACGGAGAATGGAATGGGCGAATTCTAGGCACCCGTTCGGTTGAGGTAGCGTCCAGCAGCGCTTTGGGAAAAGCAAAATCTGAAAAGCCGGATAAAAAACCCGTCTGGAGCCCGGCCCTGGAAGTCGAGGCCGCAAGCTTAGCAGTAAATTCAGAATCGCTTTGCCTGTCCGTGCAGGCCTGGTCAAACGGGCAGTCGCTACGCGACATGTTCATCTACGTCGAAGGCGAGAAAATCTTGTACCGAAGTCTGGAAGGCTCCCAAGTCCAATTGAAGGAATGCATCAAACTTCAACCCGGCTCCTCCCAGATCGATATTGTAGTACGTAACGACAATCGATCCTCCGTAAAGGAAAAGCTGTTCGTCTATCGTTTGAAGTAATTTCACTGGCTTCGTCGACAAATGCGATTGACACTAAGCCCCCAGACCGATAGTCTTTTTCCCGAAATTGTAGATCTGGGGCAGGAGGCTTGTTTTTTTGACGAGGTTGTTTTTTCACAAGAGATTTTTTGTTCAGCTGGCAGCCTCAATCTGCCTGGCCCTGATTGCCGGATGCGGCTCAGTCGATCCCGGGGAACGTGTTCTGCCGCGCTGGCAAAAAACTCCCGACTACGTAGTCTTTTCAGAAGAAATTCGGCCCGGCCTGGTTACCAGTTGCGCAACCAGCCAATGCCACGGGCGAGATACGAGTTTCAGCCTTCAAGTCGGCAACGACCAAAGCGACGTTTTAGCGGATTATTATACTGTTTTGGCCTTTTGTGATCTTGATTTCCCGCTGACCAGCGCGTTGCTTAGCTGGGGATTCGACGTGCAAGCTGTCCACCCCGGAGGAAAAGTCCTTTCGATTGATGATCGCGATCGGATTATAGACTGGCTCGAGGACGCTCTATGAGGGTAGCTAGTCTGCTAGGGCTCTTTTTGTTGGCCACGGCGATGCCTGATTCAGCTACTGGGCGCGGTCTGTTCGAACGCGGTTTCGATGCTGGTCATATTCGTCTAAAAGTCATGGCAACCAGCGTACCTGTCAGAGCCGGCCCGGGCGGCAGCTACCGTGAAGTCGGCCGGGTGGGCATCGGCCAAGTTTTTAAAGCCATTGACCGGAGCTCGGACGGGGCCTGGTATCGCATCCGTTTGAGCCGCGGGACATCAGGCTGGGTGCTGTCAGAGCTCGTCTGGCCCTTTGAAATCGTCGACGAGAGTGCCCTGGACGAAGCCTCCGGCTGGCTTTACCAATACATCCTGGGCCAATCGCGCCTGGCCGATGGCAATTTCAGCCTGGGCGTCTCGGGCGGGGCCCTGGGGAATGACGGCTATTTCGTGCTGCGCTTGGGTTTTCAGCCCAGTCGCCACTACCTCATGGAAGTAGCCATCGGCCAGTCAGCCGGCACCCTCGGAAATATTTTTTCTTTTAGAGCGGAATTGATCGTCTTGCTGGGCCCCTGGCGCTCGGTAGTACCCTTCGCGGCAGTCGGTGGTGGAGGTGCGATCTTCATGCCGCATCGCAACGTGGAAGTTTTCCAGTCGGGTACCAACCCAATGATGAGTGCCGGCGGCGGCCTGATGATCCAGTTGCATGGGTCGGTAATCTTACGCCTGGATGCCAGGCACATGATGCTGTTTTCTCCCGATGACACCTGGGGCGCCTTGTCGCTGCAGGCGGGAGCCATGCTGACTTTTTGATGAGAAAGGGTGTGGTTGTGATGCGAAGACTCCTGGCTGGCTCAATGGCCATCTCGCTCGCCTTGGTAACCTGGTTGCCACAAGCCCGGGCCGCCTGTCCCCAACCACCTGAAACAGAAGGTGCCGAACGCAAAGGCCTGGCCCGCCGAAATTTTGTAAAGAGCTTGCGGCACGAGCTCAATCTGTTCGGCGGCGTCTACGCCAGTGACATGATGGGCGCCTCTCCCCTGGCCGGAGCGTCTTACACTTTTCATATCAACGAAGATTTCGCCCTCGAAGCAGGCTTTGCCTACACCTGGCTGTCAGCCTCCTTTTCCGATCCGGTTGAGCGTTTCACCGGTTACAATTTACTCGAAAGCCATCACGTTTTTGTCTACTCGGGCGCCTTGCTATGGCATCCTTTTCACGGCAAATTCATGTTTTTCCGCTCGGGCATCCCCCACTTCGATTTCTATCTCCTGGCCGGGGTGGGCATTACCGACAGCCGCTCGAGCAAGGGACTAACTTACAGCTTCGGAGCCGGAATCAAGATCTTCACAACCAGTTGGATGTCGGTCCGGGTCGAGGTGCGTGACAATATCTACGTCCAGCAGCTGCTTGCTTCGGAAGCCATCACCAACAATCTGTCGCTGTCTTTAGGAGTCGGTTTTTGGATTCCATTCGAAAGCTAACAGCCGCCCTGGCACTGCTTGCGCTAGTGAGTACCAGCGCCGGCTGTGCCAAAGGTCCTGTGGTAGCCCGCGAAATGCTGGCTGATCCGACTATGCGCTTCAAAAGCGGCCGGCCGATCGCAGCTTTAGAACTCCCCTCGCCCCAGTCGGACGATCCTCTGCCGCCCAACACGGTCACAACCAGAATCCAAGTCAATGCCGATCCGGGTGCGGCGGTCAAGGGCACCTGGCTGGAGTCCACCCTGCGCGGATCGGTTGAGATTATCGGAGGCTTCGGCATTGAAGCCGGCTATGGTGTCGAGTATCGCAATCAGCTCGAACAAAAACTAGACGGCTTCGATGGTCCGCTCAATGACACTTGCGCAAGCCACGGCCCCGATGTCGCTCTGGTTCTCGACGACGGCACCAGCGTACTTCGAACAGGCTATCGTCTGCGTATGGCATGGGATGGCTGGCTGCACGAACCTTCGGTGCGGGCCCGAACTTCGGTCCTCAGCCGGGATACTGTGGTCGAGGTCGGCTATCGGCGTTCGATCTCGGCCGTAACCATCCCGGCCGACAAGCTGCCGGCCAGGGATCCGGTCGACGATGATTATAACATTGATCGATTGTTCGTCGCGATCGAGCAAGGCTTCCTGCCGGGCTGGAACCTGCGCCTGGATTTGGCGATGCAAATCGAAGAAGGCTTCTTACAAAACCCGTATCGCCTGGTTTCACTTTGGAGCCACCGCGATAACTTAGAGCCGCAAGGCATTCCGCGGACCGAACCGGAAAATCATCCCGACTCGCGAATTCGTTGGGGGGCCCTTTTCAGGGTCCGCTGGCTGATTCAAAGCATCAACGCAGCCTTGGAGTTCGGGGCCGGTTACGGGTCAGGCAGCTGGCGAGTCGAGCACAGCCTGGCCCAGGTTGCCTACCTGCAAAGAATCGGTGATCAATTCACCCTCAGCCTGCGCGGCGGCGCCTATCATCAAACTCGAGCCCTGTTCTACCGCGATGACTATCCGGACGGCCCGGCCGGTGCCTATTGGTCGGCCGATCGCCAGCTGAGCTCGTTTGTGGCCTGGTGGGCCGATCTAGGTTTCTCCTGGTCGACCTTTGCCGAGCGCGGCCGGCTGATCGGCATGTTCAAATACTTCACCTTAGAAACCGGCCTGCGTGTCCTCCAGGCAAACTATGCCTGGGAGGGTATGGGTTCCGACAATGGTTTCACTAATGCTGCATCGCTAGCAGCCACCGAGCGCAAATGGTTCGGCGGGGGTTTTACAATCGGTGGCTTTTTATCAGTTGAAGGAGGTTTTTGATGAGGACTTGGGTTCTCGCATTGGGTATAATTCTATGCTGTCTGTGGCCGACGACGGGTGGTCTACTGGCTGATCCGGCACCCTCGAGCGGGGCAAAACCGGAGGCTTCGCTGAAATCAGAAACAGCCGTTGTTCAGCCGGTTGTCCTGGATGCCAAGAAGCTGGCCGAGTTGGCTCTCGAGCACAGTCGCGCCCGGGATGCTCTGCTGGCAATCGAAGCCAGCCTGGCCTTGCTGGCCGAAAAAGTTTTCGACTCGCGCCTGACTGTCCGTTATGAAGGCGAGCTGGACAAACCTTTTATAGTCACTCGAATCGAACTCGACCTCGACGGCGCTTTGGCTTATCGCAATGAGTTCAGCCAGGCGCCGACGGTCCAATCGATCAAGTTGTTCGACGGCTATTTGCCGCCCGGGCGGCATGTCCTGCAACTGAGGGTGTACGCTCGCGGACCGGATGACCCGCCCAACGCAGAACCCGGCTACTTTGCCGGCAGCGGCCTGACGGTCCATCTACGCAATAAAAGCGTCTGCCGTGCAGTTTTTGAAGCCGAACAAGACGGCGATTCACCAGGTTCAAGAGTCGCTAAAGAAAGTGAACCCGAAGGCGGCTGGGATGTCGAAATCGAAGCCAGCTTCGAGACGGAGGCTAACTAGTTAATATAGGCTGATGAAACGTTTGCCACTGACATTATTGATATTGCTGCTAGCCGTTGAGACGAGCGCGCAGATGCCGTCATTTGACGTTAAGAAAGATCCGCGCGGAACCCTGCTGGGCTGGATGATGCGGTCTGGCAAGTTGACCAAGAAAGTCGACGGCGCTCGGTTGGATGAGTTGCTCAGGCGCGGAGAAGCCCTCTATCTCGATGGCAGCTCGCGTTCGGCAGCCAACTTGTTCGGATCACTTTTACTAGACCCATCTTATTGGGAACTGGCTAAAACTCCTGTGCACGACAATATCCGCTATGATCTAGCCGGAGCCCTGCTGCTGGAAGGGTCCTATCATCGAGCCCGCGAGATACTAACAGCGCTGATAAAACGCAAGCCAGCTTCGGCCTTTTCTGCCCCGGCTTTCAGAAAACTGATCGACTTGACGCTTGTGTCCGGTCAATATGAACAAAGCTTGAGCGCCATGGGGGCGACCTCCAAATCAGAAGAAGAAATGGACGAACTGGCTTACCTGAAAGGCCGGGCCATACTTGGCTTGGGCTTTGTAGACAGGGCCCCCCAGGCCTTTGCGTCGATCTCGCGCCACAGTCGCTTCAAAGCAGCCGCCTTATACACCATGGGTTTACTGGCCCTGCAAAAGGGCGACACCGAAAAAGCAACTGCTCATTTCTGCTCGATCGTTCATCAACCGGGCGGCGGCCGTTTCACTTTCCTGGTTTCAAGAAACACTCTCGAAATAATCGATCAGGCCTGGCTGGCCCTGGCCAGAATCAGACACGATGAAGGCAACTATTGGCGCGCTATTGATACCTATGCCATGATCAACCCGAGTTCGCCTTTAAACGAGACTGCTCGCTATGAGTCCGCCTGGTCGCTATTCAGGCTGGGACGCTATACGGCTAGCCTGAGAAACTTACAAGCTCACCTGGATCAGAACCCCTTCAAAGAGGATTGGCCCAACGCTCGTTTGTTGCTGGGCTACACGCTTTTAGGAAACTGTTTCTTTGAATCTGCCACGGCCGAGTTTGAGAACCTGGTCAAGCTTTTCAGTTCGATGGCCGAGTTCTACAAAACCAGTTCGAACCCGGCAAGTCTTTTTGCCATACCCCACAGGGTCCAGGCCGCCTTGAAATCAAAGAACGCAGAAGAAGCCGCCTTGACCCTGTATCAGCACACTCGCCAGGCCGTCAGACGGATTCTGTGGGTCAAATCCATGTTGAGAAAGCTGGCTTCAGGTATGCCGATGAAGTCGTTTTCGGTCCCTGGAGCAAAAACCGCTGCCGACCTGAGATCCGATTTATCCAAAGCCAGACAGCTTTCACAGCATATCGCCAACTTACGTCTGGGCCTGAGCGACAAAGACCGAATCAAGCAGCTCGATGCCTTGGCAGCCCAGGCAAATGCCGCCTACTTACAAGCGCAAGCCGCATTGCATACGCTAATGCTGGGTCAGGCCCATATTGATATAGGCCATATGAAATTGGTTCTCGACCAGGACTTGCCCAAAGCCTATATAAGTGCCGAAGATCAGCAGCTGGTCTTGTTGGCTGCTTCGCTTATCGAACAACGCAAGGCTGCCCATGAAATAGCCATATCAGCAAATCGAGCCAAGTGGTTCAGGGCAACCGAGCAGATGGCAAACTGGGCCCGCCTGGCAACCATCGGGCATATCGACGCCGCTTTGGGAAAAAAACAAGCCCTGGAGATCGAAGTCCAAAACCTGGCCCAGGGTCGTTATCCCTTTTCACTGTTTCGCGAGTTGGCAGAACAAGGTCTGATCGACGAAACCATGGAGTACTGGCCGTACGACGGAGAAGGCTGGCCGGATGAAGTTGAATACAAATAGATATCTGATGTTGGTTGTCGGCATCAGCCTGCTCGGCCTGGCCGGCCCCAGCCTGGCCGAACACGAGAAGTGCTCTTTAGCGCCCGGTCAAGCCGGCTGGCTGGAACAGCACATGCAAAAGCGCGAGAGCGGCGTGGCCGTCGAGCGAAACCGGGCAATTAAGCTACTGCGTGTTTTTCTGGTCAAATATCCCGGTGCGCCTCAACGGGCCGATGTCTTGTTCCGACTTGCGGAACTCTATTGGGAAAATGCAGAAGCCAACTTTCTCAAACATATGCGCAGCTATGATCAGGCCCTGGAGAACTTCAGGATCGGCAGCACCAAGCAAAGACCGCCAGAACCCAGACTGGACCTGACCGCCTCTATAAAAATCTACGAAGAGATCTTAGAAAAACACCCCGACTTCCAGCACGCGGATACGGTCTTGTATCTTTACGGCTTCGGCCTCAACGAACAAGGCAACGAACAGGCCGCCCTGGCGATTTACCGAACTCTGATCAAGCGTTATCCCAAAAGCGCCTTCGTGGCCGATGCCCACCTGGCAATTGGTGAATACCATTTCGCTAAGGGCGAGTTCAAAATAGCGCTCAATTCTTACGGACATGTCCTCAATTATATCGACACCCATTTGACAGACCTGGCCCTGTACAAAACTGCCTGGTGCTACTTCAAGCTGGGCAATCCAAAAAAAGCCGCCGCCCGCTTCAAAAGAATTTTGAATCGCGCCGACGAGTTAAACCGCCAGAAATCCGGGCGGACTGACGCAGCCGCGATTCAGCTCAAAAACGAAGCCCTCGAAGACCTGGCCCTGACTTTTTCAGAGTCGGGAGGCGCAAAAGAAGCCTATCGCTTTATGAAGCAAGTTGGCGGAGAGGAATACTCGATCGGCGTGTTGCGCTCGTTGGGCGATGTGTTTTTTCGTCAGGCCCGTTACCTCAAAGCAGTCGAGAGTTACCGTATTTTGGTCGAGCGCTTTCCGCTCTCGACAGAGAGTCCCGAGCATCGAGCCAGAATTGCCGAGGCCTACGAACGGGCCGGTCACATGGAGAAAGCTCTAGTAGAGAGGCGTGCCCTGGCCCAGAATTACGGGCCGGGTTCCTCCTGGGCTAAGAAAAACGCAGCCAACAAAGAGGCCCTGGCCGAAGCCGAGCGCATAAGTGAAGAAAGCCTGCGATTCGTAGCCCTCTACCGGCACAAACAAGCCCAGGATAAGCGATCCAATAAAACCTATCAGGTGTCTGCCGGCGCCTATCGTGAATACCTCAAGCAGTTTCCAGACAGGCCCGAGAGCGCCAAGATGCATTTCTATCTGGGAGAGGTCCTGTTCAAGCTCAAGAATTACGATAAGGCCGCCAAGCACTACGAGATCGCGACCGCCACGATTGAAGATGCTGCCTTGAAAATCGAAGCTTCTTATGCAGCCGTACTTTCATTCGATCAACTCAGGAAAAAACAAGGCCAGCCAAAACAACCACCAACCAAAAAACAGCCTCTGACCAAGAGCGAACAGGGATTCGTCCAGGCCGTCGATCAGTTCGCCCGACTGGCTCCCGAGGACAAGAAACTGCCTCAGCTGCGCTTCGAACAAGGTAAGACCTTCTTCTATCGCGCCAACTACAAACAAGCCAGCCAACAACTATTGGCGCTGGTTCAAAACCATCCCAATGACCGCTTTGCCGAACCAGCCGGTGATCTGGCCCTCGATTGCTATGCACGCAGCAAAGACTGGCAGGCTCTGGAGAAAAGAGCGCGACGTTTCTACGATCAGGGAACATTCAAAGGCAAAGACCTGCACTCAAAACTCCGAGGCTTCATCGCGGCAGCCATCTTTCAAAACGGAGCGGCTTTCAACATCAAGAAAAAACCCAGAAGGGCCGCCCGGGAATACAAACGCCTGGTTAAAGAATTTCCAAAGCACGATCTGGCGCCCAAGGCATTGTTTTTAGCCGCAGTATCAGAAGAAGAAGCCGGTCAAAAGGAAGAGGCGGTCAAGACTTACCGCCGCATCATAAAGGTTTATCCCGATCGGGCAAGCGAGGCCACCTTTGTGATTGCCGGAATTTACGAGCGCCAGTACGACTATAAAAAAGCGGCTAAACACTATACCGACTTTGCCTACCGCTATAAAGACGACAAGCGCGCACCCGAAGCATTGCTACAGGCGGCTTTGCTGCACAAGGCCCGGCGAGCCTTTGTCGAAGAATCGGCGGCATTGATCGAGTTCACTCAACGCTATAACAAGCACCCAAAAACATCAGAGGCGTATTTTCATGCCGGGCTAGCTCTCGAACGAGCCGGAAAATACAAGCGGGCCGAGAAGATCTTCAAGGGTTATTTCAAAAAGTACGCCAAGCGCGATAACCGGATTCGAGAATCCACTTTGCATCTCGGCCAGGCCATGTTGAAACTGGGCAATAGCAAGAGGGCCCGGGCACATTTCGAACGCTGCGGCGGCTATCACAAAAAAAGATCCCCCAAAGGCTCAGAGCTGGCGGCCGCGGCCGAGTGCTTGTTCATGCTGGGCGAGATGGTTTTTACCGACTATCAAAAGATCAAACTGCGTCCCCCGAAAAATCGATTGATTAAATTACTAAAGCAAAAAGCCAAACTCTTGAAAAAAGCCGAGGGTCTTTTCACCAAGGTTGTTGTGGCCGGCCACATGGAATGGGCCTCGGCTGCCTTGTTCCGAATTGGTGATATGTACGCCAAATTCGCCCAGGCAATATATAAAGCCCCGATGCCCAGGGGCCTGTCCGAGCAGGAACTGGAAGTCTACCGGAATGAACTACAATCGCTGGCCTATCCGATTGAAGACAAGGCCCTGTCGGCATTCACAATCAGTCACGAAATGGCAATCAGGCACAGTTTCTATTCGCGCTGGAGTGAAAAGACTGTTCAAGAGTTGAGAAGGTTAGACCCCGGCAAGTATCCCAAGGAAGACGAGGTCCGCCCCGGAACAAAATGGGCCGATTCATTCACTACATTTCCGCTGATTCTTACTAAAATGCCTCTGCCTAAGCCCAAGGCCATGCAGACAGGTAATAGAGGCAAAAAATGAGATTCCTTTACCTGATGGCTCTCATTGTTTCGGGATTCTTGGCCGCCTGCACGCCCACAAAAAAGATCGTCAAACCGGATGCGGCCAAGCTAAAGCAAGAACGCCTGGCAATAATTGCCTTCAACAAGGGCGTTGATCTTCTCAGGGGCCGGCGCGCTGATTATTTCAAAGCGGTTGAACAGTTCGAAAAAGCGGTGTCGCAAAATCCTAAATTTTACGAGGCCCAATTCAATCTTGGCCTGCTTTTCGCGCGTGGTAACGATTTTTCCAGATCCAAGGCGGCCTACCAAGCAGCTTTGAAAGCCAGGCCGGGCGATCGAGCCAGCGCTTTCAACCTGGCCGGCATGTATGTCAAACAGAAGAAGTTCGGCCAGGCAATCGGCATTCTGGAAGATATCGTCAATAAGACCTCAGCCGATTTCGAAGCCCGTAACAACCTGGCGGTCCTGTTCAGAATGCAAGGTAAGTACAATAAAGCCCAAGAACAGGCCCGCTATGTACTCGATCGTGACCCAAAGCAGGTGCTGGCCTACAATAATCTGGCTACAATATTTTCCGAACAGAACCGGCATGAGATGGCCGGCGATCTTTTCAGGCGGGCCCAAGCCCTGGATCCCGAAAATCCTCTAGTGCAAAACAACATGGCGCTGGCCAAACTCAACCAGGGAAAGGTTCAAGAAGCACTTGAACTATTCCTCAAATCTTACCAGAAAAACAAGAAACTTGCCGAAGCCGGATTGAATGCTGCCTCGGTTTACATGAATAGTTCCGATTATGCCCGGGCTGCAGCAACCTACAACAAGATTGTTCAATACATCCCGGGTTTTCTGCCGGCTCTCGTCGGCCATGCAGTCGCCACCCGCGGGCTCGGCAAATACAAAAAGGCAGAAAAGAGCTATCAACAGATCTTGGGGCTGGACCATACCAGCCCCGAGGCACTGTTCAATCTCGGCCTGCTCTACATGAACCATCGTGAAAAGCCGGTCTGGGCCTGTGAGGCCTTTATGCGCTTTCTCAAATCCGGTCGAACCACGCCTGAGCTTACAAAACGGGCCCAGGGCTACATTGAAGACATCAAGCTCTCAGAACCCAAGGCCTGTCAAAAAGGTGCCAAATGAAACGATTGATAACAGCTATCCTGGCCGCCAGCCTGGTTTTGGCGCCTTTTGCTACAGAGGCCAAAAAGAAGAAAAAAGAGGCAGGTTCGGTCAGGGTTTATCGCTTTGACAACCTCGATATCGAAGGCCACGTCAAAACGCCCCACTTGATGTATTTTCTAAAGCGCATAAAAAACAAGTTCCGTTCATTCAGGCTTCCCAAACAGCACTTCAAAAAGAAGGTCATCGAATCGAAAGACGCTGATTTCCTTAAGTAAACCAGTATTTCATTCCCATTTGATTTTGCCGGAACTTTATGCTTCCTTGACACGTCAAAACTCGTAGAAGACAATCGGGCTAACGGTAATAAATGGGAAATACGACTACATATTTACGCTGTGCTCTCGTCTGGGAACGAACTATCCTGGAAGAAAGACTGTTTCCTCCGGCCTCCAAGGTATCTATCGGGGAAAGCCCGTCGGCTACCTTCACTTTGCCGGCCGCAGACTTGGGTAAGCGCCACGTAGTTCTGCATCACACTTCACGCGGCACGATTTTAGCCCTGCGGCCGGGAATGCACGGGCAAATCAAGCTATCCGGTGTCACTCGCGAAGCAGAGGAATTGCTCAACGACAATTCATTCGCCGATCGTAAAGGCGATGAAGTCCGATTCACTTTAAACGAAGGTGATGAGGGAATCCTGGTCTTTGGGCGGGCCGGCCTTCAATTCAACCCGGTCAGCCAGATTGACAGAACACCGCCGGCCAGCATCATTCAGATCCTGGGCGCCGATCCTTTCACCAGCAAGATCTTCGGGATTGTATGTGCTGTATTGCTGCTTTTCTCGTTGGTATCTCAGCTATTTGCTGGATCAACCAACGGTTTTGAAGTCGAGCACCTGCCTGATCGTATGGTCTCGTTTGTAGTCGAAGACCCCGAAGCAGTCAGAGATTTTAAAAAAGAAATTAAAAAAATTCGGGAAGACGAAGCCAAACGCCAGCAGGAAGCCAAAGAAGCCGAAAAGATTGCCAAGAAGGCCAAACCTGATCCAAAAAAACCCAACAACAAGCCTATCGATGAAGAAACCAGGAAAATAAAGAAGAAAGTCGCAACTAAAGGCATGGTCGGGGCATTGTCGGTAGCTCGCAAGAAAAAGGGAGCCTTAGCTGACGTTATGGGTAAAGGCGGCCTGGGAATCAGCCTGAACGCGGCCGTTCGCAATCTTGATCGCGGAGCCGCCAAGGCGCGCCTGCTGACTTCGACCGGAAGCGGCGGAATTACCGTCCCGGGCTTGACCTCCAGGCGTGGGACCGCCGAGGCACTCGGAGAAGGCATCAAAGAAGCCCGGCCGGATACCGGCAGCACGGCCCGTCGAGTTTCCGGTTCCAGTCGGCTGACCGGCCGCAGTGAAACCCGCGTGACTCTGGCAATGCCGTCCAGTGCCGCCACCGTCAGCGGTGGAACTCTTTCCAAGAAAGAGATCTTCAAAGTCGTCTCGCGAAACAAAGGGGCCGTTCGCTATTGTTACGAATCACAACTAATGCGCTTCCCCACTTTGCGGGGCAAAGTCACGGTCGATTTCATCATTAACACCGATGGTTCGGTAAAAAAGGTAAAAATCGCAAAAAGTACTTTGTCACAGGCTGCTGCTAAAGATAAAGTGGCTCGTTGTCTTATAAAGTTTATCAAACGTTGGCGGTTTCCCAAACCGCGCGGAGGCAAAGTCCGCGTTATCTACCCATTCTCGTTCGGACGGGCGCCTAAATAATGATTCGTACCACAGCGTTGTTCACCCTACTGATTGCTATCATGTTCTGCGGCTGTCGCAACGAACGCTATTTCGGCCCTTTTTCTCTGGAAGTGCCGACCGAGCTCAAGGAAGACGCCAGCGCGCGCACCTTCTTGTTTCCACTCGATGAACCAGATCGAAACGATATCGAAAACCTGGCTCAATGCGAGTTGGACGAGCCCGAGCGTGAAATTCCGTGTATCTGTGATTATCCGATTTTGACGGTCAACGAAATTGATATCCGCCTGGATTACCGTCTCAGCCATCAAAGCGGCGAATCAACCAGTGTCATGGTCTGGGTCGGCCGTGAAGTTCCTGCCTCCGAGCCGCCTCCGGAATATTTTGTCGATCTGCCGCGCATCGATGTCCTGGCTGAACATCATCATCAAATGCAACCGGCCGGAATCGTCAACGAGAGCTTCTTGGAAGATGAGATGATGGCGGTCAAGCTGGCCCTGGCGACCCAGCTTCACCCGGACTGCCCGCAGGAACAAATCGGCGCCTTGCCCCTGGAGTTGAGTATCATCTACGGTTTGTCTGTGGACGAAGGCAACGCAGCCGTGGTTGTCGGTGAATTCAGCTTCAGGATACAAGAAAACGACTAACTATGAAAACCCCGGCCCGCTCACTCACTCTGATGTTCTTGGTAATTTGCCTGGCCGGCCAAGCAGCGGCCGAAGAGGCCTGTCCACCTGCCGAACCCAAGGTTCCCCGCGGAATCGTGCTGCGCACCGCACTTGGGACTGCAATCTGGACGGGAGAAATCGGTGACTCGAGCGAAGTGGGCTTGGGCTTTACTTTCGGGGCCGGCTACGAGTTTTTCTCCTGGTTGGCGGTCGAGGCCTCGTGGTCGACAGGCTTTCACGACACCAACCAGCCTTTTCCTCCCTCCCCGGGCAATTTCGCCACGCATGCATTTCATTTTACCAGCCGCTTTACGCTTCCTTTGGGTGCCTTCGATTTGTTCTTACGCGGCGGTGTCGGCTGGACCTGGTCGCAACCGGACATCCTGATCCGGATCGAAGAATTTGATGCAGCCTCCCGTTTTTCATGGTTGGGTGGCGGCGGCTTTTCCTGGCACACACCCAGGCGCAAGGTCTGGATCGGCCTCGAATGCAACGCCATCGGCAGCATCAGTTCGTTTGGCGGTATCTGGATTGTCTCTTCGGCGGTACTAGGCGTTACTCTCTAGCCCAGTTGCTTGAAAGTACTCCGGCCGGCAAAAACAGCCTGCTCGCCTAACCACTCTTCGATTCTGATTAGCTGGTTGTATTTGGCCACCCGCTCGGAACGCGAAGCCGAACCGGATTTGATCTGGCCGGCGTTGGTCGCAACGGCCAGGTCGGCAATAGTCGTGTCTTCAGTTTCGCCGCTACGATGCGAGATCATAGTGGTCATCGAGTTATTATGCGCCATTTGTATGCAGTCCAGGGTCTCGGTCAGCGTTCCAATCTGATTGACCTTAATCAGGATCGAGTTGGCCACATCTTCTTTGATGCCACGCGCCAGGCGCACTGTGTTGGTTACGAACAAATCATCGCCGACTATCTGAATCTGTTTGCCCAATTTCTGGTTCATCTTGGCCCAGCCATCCCAGTCGTCTTCATCGAGTCCGTCTTCGATCGATACAATCGGGTAGCGTTCGACCAGGCCGGCCCAGTAATCAATCATCTCGTCCGAGGTCAGCTCCTTGTCGTCTCCCTTGAGTATGTACAACTTGCGCTCGGCATCGTAGAACTCGCTGGCGGCCGGATCGAGAGCGATCATCACATCTTTGCCAGGCACGAGACCGGAGTTCTTGATCGCCTGCATGATCACCTGCAGGGCTTCTTCATTCGAATCAAGCTGGGGCGCAAAACCACCTTCGTCACCTACTCCGGTGCCTTTGCCCGACTCGATCAAGACTTTCTTCAAGTGATGAAAGACCTCGGCCCCGAAGCGCAAGGCCTCTTTAAAGCTGGAACCGCCCAGCGGCACGATCATGAACTCCTGCATGTCGACATTGTTGACCGCATGGCTGCCGCCGTTGAGGATATTCATCATCGGCACCGGCAGGATGTGGGCGTGCACGCCGCCGATGTAACGATACAAAGGCACTTCCAAAGCCATGGCTGAAGCCCGGGCGGCGGCCAGGGACACGCCCAGAATGGCATTCGCACCGAACTTGGCCTTATTAGGCGTGCCGTCCAATTCCAACATTATTTTGTCCAGGCCGATCTGATCGGTGGCATCCAGTCCGATGACCTCAGGCGCGATGTGCTTGTTCACATTCTCAACCGCCTTGAGCACGCCTTTACCCAGGAAGCGGGATTTATCGCCGTCACGCAGTTCTAAAGCTTCGTGCTGACCGGTGCTGGCCCCCGAAGGTACTGCAAACCGGCCGTAAGCGCCGCTGGCCAATCCCATCTCGACTTCAATTGTAGGATTGCCGCGCGAATCCAGGATTTCTTTGGCACGTACATCGATAATTTCAGTCATGTGATCTCCTTCAAGAAATTTTTATCAGGATTTATCCCGCCCAGGAGATACGCCTATCACAGGTGCTTTATGGATAGCAAGGGTCAACGCCGACCCCTATTTTTCGGGGGGTGGCGGTTTTTCCTTTTTCTCCCAAAAGTCGCTTCTCTTCTCTGTTAATACGATGTACTTGGTCATGAAGAGAAATCCTACCTTGCTCTCGGTGATGCTCTCGATCTCGCGCCAGACTCCCTCGGGGGTATGTTCGAATCGAAGGGTAGTGATTATATCCTTCGTGTGGGGCGGTAAGGGACGCTGAGTGAAGCGAACCTCTAGCGGCGCTCCGGTCGGGTCTTCCAGCCAGGCCATCCCGCTGGCGAAGGCACCCTCACCCAGGTCTAGGCGAAATTTGTATCCAACGCAGGGTTTGCCCTGTAACGTGCGTTTCTCCAGCATCCGCTCGACTAGCACATTCTTCTGGTGTTCTTCCAAAAAGGGATGACCCGCAAAGAGACTCACATTGATCACTTTTTTTTCTTCGGACACGGATTCCGGTGATTCCTTCTCATCTGCCTGCTGCGCCTGCCGTTTCTTCCTTTCTTGTTCTTCCTTCACTTTTTTCTCGGTCACATCCTCGCCGTTCCTGGTGGCCCGAACCAATTCGGTGGTTACGCTACCGTCACCGGCTGGCCTGCTTTCGTGCCAGACGGTCTCGGCCTGCTCGATCTTGTGGTCACCGTCCTGAAACTCAAAACGTGTCTTCTTCTTGCCGGCAATCCATTGCTGGTTCCGGTTCGCGAGATCGACGGCCTTCATCCACAGATCGGTTCCCTGCGCCTTCTTTCCATCCTCTTCCATGATGAGCATCTGGCTCGTTGCGGCACATCCTCCCATTACTGGGACCACCAAGGGAAACAGGAAAATGAACAACATACAGAAACTACGGCAGAAAAACATGGGGCCTCCCTTCGGTAGGCGTGACTCTAGTCCGTTTGATTGTGCCGATCAACCAGGTGAGGTAGGGCGAGGAGGCCAGCGCTGCCTCCGCCGCTGGATCGCCCCGGTCGAAGGGCAAGCGGCCCAAAAAAAAAGGTGCAAAAAAAAGGTGCCAAAAAAAAGGTGCCAAAAAAAAGGTGCCACCCGAATCGTGTAGCGTAATCATACACCGTGTCCGGAATCCGGACATCTCACCCTCCACAATGTACGTCATTGAGATTCACATTCTATTTGATTCTCGCAAGTTACACAATCGCCGCTTAATATTCCCTCCTTGGCAACAAACTTGCATCTGCTTTCTGTTCATGGCCAGACGATTGAGATACATGAAAGAAGAGAACACAATCTTCGAGATTACCTGCCGTACAATCCAGGGCAGGTTGCTTCTCAAGCCGTCAGCACAACTAAACAAAATCGTTCTCGGCATCTTGGGAAGAGCCCTAACATTTTATCCTGTTTTACTGCATCTGGTTGTTGTCGTCTCGAATCATATCCACCTCATCGTAACTGCAAAAAACGTCGCTCTGCTCGCTCGTTTCATGTGCTACGTAAACAGCAACTTAGCCCGCGAGGCTGGCAGACTACATACATGGAAGGAGAAGTTCTGGGGACGCCGTTATACTGCAATTCCCATTCTCGACAACGGAGCCTTATTGAAAAAAGTGAAGTATTTGCTATCGCATGGGTGCAAGGAAGGCCTGGTTATGCGTCCGGTTGAATGGCCGGGTGTCAATTGCGTAAAGGCCCTGACCGAAGATGAAAAACTCTCGGGTGTCTGGTACGACCGCAGCGCTGAATATGAAGCCAGACGCCAGGCAAAGGAGTACGAACAAACTGATTTCGAAAGTCAGTACGAAGTACCGTTGGCGCCCCTGCCCTGGTTCGACGAGTTGGACTCTGAAGAAAACAAAGAACGAATCATGCAAATAATCGAAGATATCGAGCACGAGACACACGAACGTTTGCGAAAAGAAAGGGGATCAGTGTTAGGAGTAAAAGGAGTGCTCATCCAGTCGGCGCACAGACGACCGCGCAAGGCAAAGAAAAGCCCGGCGCCGCTTTGTCACTGTTCGAGTCGGCAAAAGTGGTTTGAATATCGGGATGAATATCGCTGGTTCGTCTGGCTTTACCAAGTAGCCGCCAAAAAGCTGCGCAGGGGGATACTGGATGTCGAGTTTCCAAAAAACTGTTTTCCTCCCGCACTCGCTTTCAATGATCCCAGTCCGGCGCCTACTTGATGTTGAAGTAATTGATCTGTCTTGCTGAAAAATGAGAATCAATAAAAAGTTCGTAGCACCTTCCAGATGTCGTTCAGATCTGCCTTTTTCTCCAAAAGACACCAAAATTGTCAATCTAGCCACGTGTTGCTAGGTGTTCACGAAAACAAGAATGCAAAATCTGAAATAGATCGGAAAACCACCCACCTGAGGAGGGGGGCGCTTGTCTTAGACGTGTTACTTAACTACTCGGCTGGCACCCTGAGGGCACCCTGAGGGAGGGGGGCGCTTGTCTTAGACGTGTTACTTAACTACTCGGCTGGCACCCTGAGGGAGGGGAGATCATACAAAAAGACGCCGGGCAGCTGCCCCGGCGAACTTACAACCAAGCTGCCCCGGCGAACTTACAACCAAGCCAAGCCAGCCAGGCTACGAGTCGGTGATGCAGATGTCTGAAAACCCCGCGGCTCGGCAGGCGTCGAGGACGGATACCAGCTCCTGGAGACTGATAGCGTCGTGGCACTGGACTACGAATCCCGGCCTGTCCTGGTTGGTTGTCCGACCCGCCCAGTCGAGTTCGTTCCGAAGGGTACTCGTGACCCGCCATAGATTCCCCCTGGGGATCTCGACCTGGGCGCTACCGGGGGCGTAAAATATATACCGGTCTGGCGCTACCATCAGTCGCCAGTTTCGATCCCGGTGCTTCCCGTCCTCCCCTGTCTGATTGGTATTCCGCTCGAACCGGACCGGCAGCGAGCCAACCGTAGGGACCAAGGACATGCCCATTGCCAAAAAACATGTAAGCAGGCACAGCAGACAGATCACCGAAGCGCGCATCAGAGCGGAGTGACGCCGGGATTCCTCGGGCGCCTGCCCGAACAGGCAGTGGAGCAGCAGGGCAACGATGGCGGTCGCCAGACCGAACACGGTGCAGTTCATCACCTCGGAGAGATGCTTGGCGATGAAAGCAGCCTTGTTCTCCAGCAGGCAACAACAATGTATAGCCTCGATCAGTCCATAGACGGCGCCGAGCACACCGAGCAAGACAGCCAGGCAGCCAAGGGCAGACAGGTACCGAAGTCCCCGTCCCTGGCGCCGGAGCGGAGCCGCGGGCGCGCGTGCAGAACGGATCAGGACCCGGCCATGGTTTGCCGCGATCAACAGGACGAGAAGAGCTACCCCGAAGACTCCGTACATGAAGTCCCCGCCTTCAATGAAGAAATCGCCAACCGCGTTGAGCACCTTTTGAATTCCTCCTCATCAACTGGGAGACCTTCCGCGCCGGAATGTTCCGGCCTGCTCGACTATTCTCGACTTCTGCTGGGCGTGGCTCTGGTCCGTTTGATTGTGCCGATCAACCAGGTGAGGTAGGGCGAGGAGGCCAGCGCTGCCTCCGCCGCTGGATCGCCCCGGTCGAAGGGCAAGCGGCCCCTGTCATCGAAGTTGCCACGGGGTGAGCGGAACACCTCGCTGTCGTAGATCGTCTGCATGATGTCCAGAAAGGCGGACAGGTGGGCCAGGTCACCGTTCTTGCGATCGGGGCTGAAGCAAGTCGGGCACCAGCTCGCGGCGGCACGGGTGTCGAACAAGCCCTTCTCCAGGTAGGTGGCCCGAAGTTTTGAGTGGACCGAGTACTCCATCGCAGGACGATCATCGGTCGTTGCGGCCACGGCCCGTGTCGCCTTCTCGAGGGTTTCGCTGGAGGCCGCGAAACTTCCCGCCAATTCGGTCAGTGTCCCCAGCTTGATCGCATCGAGGTCGCGCTGGACGGCCGGATTGTCAGCCAGGTAGGACTCGACCTTGTCGATGTCGAAGGTGATCCCGCCATCCTTCCTGCCCATCAGGATCATATCCCGCGAGGTGCCGTTGAGCAGCACCGAATCGGGGAAAACGTCGATGAAAGCACGGACCACCGAGAGGGTGGCATCCCCATCGAGCTGGTAGAACGGCAACCACTGGGTGATGTATCCGCCAGGGCCCAGCCGACTCTTGACTAGCTCGTAGAACTCCTTGGTGTACAGAGACGAAACCCCGGCGAGTGAGATCGGCGGCGGTTCGAGGGTTATCAGATCGTAGGAATGTTCAGGCTGCATAAGGAGGTGGTGGCGACCGTCGTTGACGTAAACCTTCACCCGCGGATCTTTGAGGACGCCTTGGTTGTTGGCGCGGAAATAAACCGCGTGTTCGAGGATCGCCCTGGACAAGTCGGCCACCTCGAGTTGATCCAGGCTCTTGTGCAGCGATGCTGCGTGCAGGGTAGTCCCCACTCCAAAGCAGATCACCAGGACCCTTCTTGGGGAGTCGGCCAGGATGAGCGGGAAATGGGAAAAGGCCCGCATGTAGCGTTGGCCATAAAAGTTAGTGCTGGACATGGGATGGCCATCGGTGTGGAGCCAGTGGGTACCCTCCTCCACGGTGACCATCAGCGTCCCGGTCATGCTCTCGTGGAGCCGAACGACCCGGGAGTCAGGACTGCGGTAGGTGTTTACGAAGGACTTTTCAAGCAGGTAGTCGCCGGGCAACAGACCGAATGCGCCCAGGGCTGCAAAGGAAAAGAGCAAGCAACCCACGAGGGTGCGTTTGGAGGTTTTAGCCCCTGGTCCGCTTTCCTTAACCTCCTGGGTGGCGAGGGCCTGGAGCGGAATTATGGTGAATGCTGCGCACATGACGAATATGGATGTGCTTATCTGATAGCCCAGGATCGGCAGCAACACGAATCCGGCCGCGAGCGACCCGAGCACGTTGCCGAAGGTGTTCCAGAGATAGAGGGTTCCCGCCCGACCTCCCACGCTCGTCGTTGAGCGCTGGGCGAGGGCGTTTGCCAGCGGGAAGCTAAAGCCCATCATGATTGCCGGCAGGCCGATCGTTGGCAGGATCAGGCTCAGCTGACCCAGGACTTCCCGAAGGCGGCGCGAGAATGGTTCGGTAAACGCCGGGACCCCCTGGTCGGTCAGGAGCCAGGATGGATCCTGCTTTCCATCGACTATGGTCAACAGCAGGAGGGTTGAGCAGACGAAGACGCACTGAACCACCATGAACATCTGGGCCGAGTGGCCGAGCCTGCGTTGGAGGGTTCCACCCAAGGAAGCGCCGAGGCAGATCCCGGCCAGGATAACCGTCAGCAGCAACGAGAAGACCTGTCGGTAGGCTCCCATCTCGGAGATCAAGTGGCGGAACCAGACCATCTCCATCCCCATGGCTCCGAATCCTGTTAGAAACAGTGCGATGGATGCCAGGCGCGTGATCCTGCGTGCCCCCTTAGAGAGCGGGGCCTTTGCGATGGCCTCCTGATTCTGGATTGCCCCGGCAGGTGAGTGACCCAGTCTACGCAGGTGGAGGTAGACGGCCAGGGCGCCCAGGCCGGCCACCCAGTTCAGTCCCACCGCCGTCAGCTGAGTGTTCCCGATGCCCATCCAGGGGACCAGGCTGAAGTCGGTCAGGAAGCAGCCCACTGCGGCGCCCAGGGTATTGACGCCGTAGAGCAGGCCAATTCGCAAACCGACCGCGCTCAGATCCCTGGCGACCAGGAACCGGATCAACAGGGTCAGGGTGCCGCCCATCAGGAACGACGCCGGCGCCAGCAGGACGATTCCCAGGAAATAGCGGAACAGGTGGCTGCCCCAGGACAATTCGTGCCAACCGCTGGCGTCGACTTCGTAGGACGAGAAGGCAGCCGACAGCCCGGTCAGCTCGGGCAGCCCGAAAGTCAGCATGAGGCCCAAGGCGCCGATCAGGAACTCTGACCAGGCATACAGCCGTAAAGGTGCCAGGGGATTCTTGGAGAATTTCTTGTCGGACCAGCGGCCGATCACGTAGGCACCGGCTCCGAGGCCAAGCAGGAAGACCGCGGTCACCAGAGCGGCCGAGTGGATCGTGTTACCAAAAACGTTGCCGAACACCCGGACCCAGATCACCTGGTAGATCAAGCCGCTGACGCCGGATAGAAAGAAAACGGCCAGGACGGCGAAAAATCTCATCCCATGCCTCCACGGCCGGTTGTTAGGTAGACGGATTCATTGGGCCAACCGACCGCATTTTCAGGAATAGTAATTTTGAAATTACCAGGAATTAGCACCAACGTCGATCCAAATTTCAACTGGCCCATTGACTATCTGCAGCATATTACCTAGTATGCCCTGCCTGATTAATTCCAGTAAAGGAGTAGATATGCTTAATAAAATTTTACCTGTTGTTGTTGCTTTGATCATGTGTTTTTCGTTGCCGGGTTCGGCGGAGATTGCCGATTACGAAATAGAGCAAATTCCAAGCCTTACGATTTGGCATGGCGATACTTTAACATTCAATACCCACTGGGAGGGACACTCCTCGGCCAGTTTTGATGTCATGGTCACCCCGCAACCAAAAGGTGAATACTCGGTTGAGGCTGCGCTTGATGATTCCGATAGTTGGGTCTTTCGTTACACGCCTTCCGAAGAGGACAAACGCTCTTTTAGCGTAATGTTAGTCGGAAGAGACGGTTCTGAAACCGCCTCCCAGGCTTTTGATGTCCACCCGATGCCCAGGTTGCCGGCCGAAAAAACAGTTTTTAGTACTGACGAGCACACCCAGCCTTTGTATCAACAAGAGATTGTTCAGCTCTTAGACAGCAATCCGGCAGAATCGTTCAACTACCTGGATCGAGTGACCTACGATGTAACCATAATTGGCGAAGAGTTGATCTTCGACGTCGATCTGGAAGACGAAGCTCGTCTGATCAGCTACAGCCAGAGAAAAGATCTAAAGAGCCTGGAACTGATTGCCGATCGACTGGTGATCCGCAGCCCGCTATGGTTCCCGGGTACCAATGTAAAAATTTGGGCCCGCGAACTGGTCTTCGAACAAACCGGCAAGATCACGACCACACCCGAAGAGAAAACTTCAGATCAACCCCAGGTCGACCCAGCCGATGACCCGCTGGACGGCGCCCATGGTCTAGACGCCGGTGATATCGAAATCTATATCGGCAGTCTTGAAGCTCCGCCCTCGACCTATGTTTTGTTCGAATTGAATGGCGGTGAGGGCCAGGCCGGATCTGAAGGATATCAAGGCCACTTTGGTGACGGCGTGGTTGCTAATTTTGGTGAATGTTGGGATCTGCCCTGTCCCAGCGGGGCCGGCGATGACTTTTGTACCGGTACCCGAACCGAATTTTGTACGACCGATATGGGGGCCCAATACGCCGGTTACAATATGATTTTCTGGAAAGAGGAGTTCTGGGGCATGACCTATTGCGACTCCACCAATTATGGCGGCGGACCAGAGAGCTTTACTCCGCTTTTGGGTACCAGCGCCATCGCCGGTGGCCAGCCGGGTTATGGCGGTAAGGCCGGGGTGGTGACTTCGAACTTTGATGTGTCGGACTATGTCTCGCATCAGAACGGTGAGACCCCCGAGCCGCGCCATTACGATGCGGGTGCTCCCGGGTATCCTCCCAAGTGGATGAAGATCGGCTATACTTGCACCCAGTCTCCCGGATCAGTGCCCACCAGCATATATCTTATTGCCGCCGGTGATATCGAGGCCGATGCCCCGGCCGGCACTCTGCCGACGGATGCCGCTGATCCTAATCCCGAGGACAAGGACTGGGGCGCTCCGCGCATTGTTTCAGAAGGTCATGCGCATTCTTATTTGCATCCTTTGTTGTTTTCCAAAGTTCTAAAGACCGCCCGTACCAATTACCTGTCCAACCGCTTGAGTGATGTGGAGACTTCTTTAAAAACCCACAGCCAGCGCATAAAGACCTTACTCGATGATAGTGAAGCCTGGGAGGCCACCGCCGAGGTGACCCAGGGCGAATTGGGCGAAGCCTATGACGAAATGCAAATTATCTTGGAGCAGATCGAGTCCGGACAAGATTATTTCGGCAATCCGGCCGGCTGGGTTCCAATGCTTAGTTTCGAAATCAATATGGCTATTTTCGATCAAGAGATCGATCATGCCTTGAATCTGCTTTATCTGACCTACTGGATTAAGAAAAACGCCGCGCTCGGGGAGAAAACCTTAGAGACATTGAGTGCGGTTCGCGATGAACTCAAAAAAGAGTTACAGAAGGCCCTTGATAGCTATGACGCAGCCGTCGATGCCTTGCCGGTCTTGAAGAATATCGGCTTGAATCTGGAATCCCGTACGCGCCAGTTACAACAACGCTTGATGGTCATCGAAGAACATTTGATCCAAAAAGCCAAAGCCAACTTGATGCCGCCCTGGTGGGAAGTTGCCTTACGCACCGGGGCCAAGACTGCCGGGATGGCTTGCAAGCTGATTCCGGTCGGTCAGCCTTACCTGGGTGCAGTCGGGGATGGGATCTCAATGTTGAGTAACTTCGATGCCGAGCAGCCCTGGGAATCGGTTATGGACATGGGCACCGGAGGTATTGATATTTTTTCCGGTTGTATGACCACCCTGCACACCAGTGCGGTGACCTCCCAGCAGAACGCATTGAAAAAAGTTGATCCGACAAGCGAAGAATCAATAAGGATCAGCAATCTAAAAACTTTACGCAACTCGAGCGCGGCCCTCTCGGCCGGTCTGACCGATATTCGCTCCTACCTCTCCAATCTAGAGGCCCCCGAAAGTGAAATTTTAGTCGAGCTTGAAAAGCTCAAAGCCGAATCGGAGGAGTTTATCTCTGTGGCCGACCAAATCGTGGCGCTCTTGCATGACCGGGCCCATGTAGTCGATGATTTATGCGTCGCCATGCGCGACGTGGCCATGCTTCCGAATTTGATCACCCAGTTCATTTTAGAACTCGATGCGATGGGCAACGAGATTAGCCATCTGGAAGCGACCCTGGACAAGCGCGCGATAATGTATCTGGATGACATGGAACAACGCGCCACCGACCGTTTGTTGAAGTACCACTACTTCATGGCCAAGGCCTACGAATATCGTTTACTCAAGCCTTATACCCAACCGCTGGATCTGGCCGGCTTGCAGGAAAAGCTGATTGCGATTGGTGAGTTGTTCGATCCGGATTTTATCAGCTCGGATGATTTTATGAGCTTCAAAGCTCTTTACCAGGAAAAACTTTCTTTAGTAGCCGAAGAAATTTTCACCAACTACAACGACAACCGGCCAGAGGTTTCGGCCCCGGTTCATTTTGAACTGAGCGAAGATGAGCTACAGCTGCTAAACCAGGGTGAGCAGGTTGTGATTAACCTGATGGAAAGAGAGCCGGGACTCTTTTCTTCGAGCGACGAGAACATTCGTATAGTTGATATCAGTGTTTTTGAAAAAGCTGACGGTAGTTTCGATATCACCACCGAACCGGTCGGCGATGGTTATGGCTCGACCGCCTATGTCGACATCAAGTTGCGCCATTCAGGCATTTCGACGATTAAATCCAACGGTGATTTGTACAAGTTCGAACACTACAGCAAAAATACAACCAACCCGATCGAGTGGGGCGCCCGTTACGATCCGGTTAATAATGTTGTTGATCCGATTAAGCCCAGTCTGGCCAGTGAATCTTTGTTGCAGGCCTTGTTGCCGGACAGCCCGGTGGCTGACTTGATGATTTACTCGCGGCCCTCGGCCTGGGCGGAAATCATCGTCTCAAAATCGGAAAACGACGATCAGCAAAATATCAACCTGACCCGCCTGCAGTTGGAGTTGATCTATGACTACAGCAACAAAAACACTGATCTGGATCTGGTCGAGTTTGATTTGAGAGTTTCTAAAAAAGACTACGATGCCCAGGATCAGCTGGCGGTCATGGAAGCCGAGTTCATGCCCTACTTCATTGTTTCAGCCGCAGACGTAAACGAGCGCCAGGACGGGCGTGGTTCCTTCTTGCGTTTTTATCAGGCCAGCAACAGTGAACGGCTAGAGATTCAAGCATCCGAGAATTACGGCCGTTGGAAATTTAGTTACTGGGCGGATGAAGACGGCGAGCAAATCTCCGAGGCTATCAGTGAGTCGTTTGATCTGCAGACTAACCGGACGGTTTTTGCCCACTACGAACTGGACCAGTACAGTCTACCCAACCACTCGCCGTTGGCACCTTTGCAGTTGATGCCTGAGGACCGGGCCAGCGGTATTGATCTTCGGCCACAATTGTCTTGGGAAGCGGCCAGCGACCCCGATCAAGATCCGGTCAGTTATTATGTGACTTTATGTGCCGATCCTGGTTTTGATGGTTGTGCCCCGGTGGCTACCTCCGGTAGCACCACTCTGGACGCCGACCTGGCCGGGTTTGGCGGAGTCTGGCTGAGCTTGTTCTTTTTGATCGTCTGCCTGAGTCCTGTTTGGGGTCGACGTCGCAAGCTGCATATTGTTTTGATCTTGATCTTGGCCCTCGGAATGATCTCGGCGGTTGTGTCTTGTGGGGGCGGGTCTTCGGGGCCGACCACCTTCCAGCCCGAAGAACCACTGGAGTCAGGAACCACATATTATTGGAAAGTTTTAGCCAGTGACGGGCGTGGCGGAGTTACCCCCAGCACGGTATGGCAATTTACAACCAAGTAACAGGGGTACGATTATGTCATCCCCGAAACGATAAGGAGAAGATAATGAAAAACTACCTATTATTAACAATACTGGCTTCGCTTGCGGCATTTTGGATTGGCTGTGGTGGTAGCGAAAACAACAACACCAACCCGGAGGCCCCGACGATTGAATCGGTTACCCCGGTCGATCTGTCTGAGGACATCGCCAGCGACACAAATATCTGGATCGTCTTTTCCCGTGAAATGGATCGGGCTTCGGTTGAAGCGGCCTTTGTTCTCCAAGGCGACTCAGACGCAGTTGTCGGAACTTTTGTTTGGGATGAGATCAACATGGTCTTCAGTCCAACCACTGCGTTGGCGCAGGGAGAAACTTACAGCATAGTGGTTGGCACCGGTGCGATGTCTGCCGATGGCAAACAATTGGCCCAGGAGTTCAGCTCTTCCTTCTCTACCGCCTTTACAGTCGGTATTGTCGAGGTCGTACCGGAGGATGGTGCCGCAGGTGTGGCCGCTGACGCGCTGATTGAGGTAACCTTCCGGGGGGCGATGAACCCGACCACGGTCGAAGATGCCTTTTCGCTTACTCTAGCCCAAACAGAATTGACCGGAGTTTTTACCTGGCAAGAAGAAAACAAGGTCATGACATTCGATCCTGATCTGGACTTCGAAGTGGCCAGCGAATACACGCTGACTATCGCTACCGGAGCCAGTGATGCCGATGGCAACTTTTTGTTGTCTGAATTCATCTCGACCTTCACCACAACTGCTCCGGCGCCAACGGTCAGTGGGCCGGTGGTCGATGCTTTACCAACCTGGACCTGGACAGCCAAAGGTGATGTCACCGCCTACCGCTATCAACTTGATGCCGAAGAAGACGGAGCCTGGACCGAGCTCGAAGCGACAGTCACCGAATACACTCCCTTGGCAGCCCTGAGCGATGGGGAGCATACCTTGTATGTGCAGGCAGCCTATGGCCAGGACAACTGGACACAAAGCGGGAGTTGGACGGTCCTGGTTGGAACAGTCTATGAAGGCGATTTGACGGTTGCCAGTGCGGCCGATATTTCCGGTTTCAACTATCTGAAGATTACCGGCAACCTCCATATCGAGGGCTCAACCACCCTCGTAAGCCTGGCCGGACTGGAGTCCTTGTTGGTGGTTGGCGGCAATGTGCGCATTCAATACAATTCGGTCCTGGCTAGTCTAACCGGCCTCGACAACCTGACGGTCATACACGGTGCCCTGAGTTTTTCCGGCAACACAGCTTTAGCCAACCTGTATGGATTAGAAGGCCTGGAGCAGGTCGGCGGCCTTTCTTTTATGATGGCCAACATCTCGAGCATGGAAGGCCTGAGCAATCTGACTTTGATCGACGGCAACCTGTTTATAAACCAATCATCAAACTTAAATAGTTATACCGGGCTGCAACGCCTGGCGACTATTACCGGCAACGTGGAGATCAGCCGCGCCATGATGATTGATTGCACCGGTCTGTCTAACATAGAAACCATTGGCGGTGATCTGAAGCTGTTTCGCTGCAGTCTGGAGAGCTTGACCGGATTTGACGGCCTGCAAAGCATCGGAGGCAGCTTGCTCTTCGAGGAGGGCAGTTTGGGAAGCGTGCAGGGCCTGGAAAAACTGCAAGAGATCGGCGGCGATCTGAAATTTGCCGATATGAGCGGTATGACGGACTTGGTCGGTCTTTCCGCCTTGACTGAAATCGGCGGCGGTCTGTTGCTGAGCATGACCGGTGGCCCGACCAGCCTGGCAGGATTAGAGGGCCTGGTCAGTATCGGCGATCAGTTCCTGGTCTCATATTCATCGATTACCAGCACCTGCAACTTTGCCGCCCTGGAATCGATCGGCGGTCAAGTGAATTTCGGCGACAACAACGCCTTGAGCACTATGGGCAGCTATCCCCTGCTGACTTCGATTGGCGGCAATCTGAGTATTATTCACAACGGCTTAACCGGGCTGGGTGATTTCAGTGCCCTGACTACACTTGGTGGTAACTTGAGCGTGGCCGGTAATTTCAGTATGCCTAACTGTCAGGCCGAAAACTTAGCTGCCCAGCTGGTAGCTGCCGGTTGGGAAGGTACTTCGAACATCAGTGACAACGGCGCCGGCACTTGTGATTGATTGAAGGTCAAGCTCGAGGTCTTAATAAATATCCGCACGCGTGATATCATTACTATCTAGAAATTAACGATAGAGAAGACTCGAATGCATTTTGGCTGCCCAAAGTGGATCGTTGCAGGAGTGCTTTCCTGTTTGTGTGTCTCCGTAGATGCGCGGGCCGAGACCGGGATGGGTCTGATAATCGACAAGACCGACAAGGTTGCCCGCAGGATAGACTTGCGCGATGACACAATCATCTTCACCTCCCCGCCCTTCGGCCTAAACGTAAAGCACGGCCGCTTTTCGCCGGACGGCAACCGGCTCGGCTACGTCGACGAGGACGGTATGGTGTTCGCCTGCGATCTCGACGGCAACCTTCAAAACTCGTTTCAGGCTTTCTCCACCGGCTCTTTGAGCTGGACGAACTCCGGGATCTGGATCGGGGGCGATGGCAAGGCCGAGCTCTACGATCCAGACACGGGAGCCTCTCTCAAAGAAGTCACTCCGACAGGCGTGCCGGAGCCTTTCAAGATCAAGTTCCGGGTGGTCTCTCACAGCGAGACGTCGTACAGCGCGCTCGACTACCCGCCGCCCGTCGCCAAGGTCGTCCTGCTGGATCAAGGCGACCAGGTACTCGACCTGGGCAGCGGCTGCAGTGTTGGCCCCAGTCCGGACGGCAGCCTGTTTACCCACAACCTGTGGGAGAGCGGCCAGGAACACCAGACCATGACGATCCAGGATCGTTCAGGTCAGGTACTGCAACACTTGTATTTCTTCGACATCATCCCCTATCCAGCCAATGAGACCGACAAGTGGAGTTGGAACAGCCAGGGCTGGTCGAGCAACTCCGAAGACATCATCCTGATCCCCGCCGGGCGTGGCTTTCCCCAGATGGATGACAGCACCATGCCCTGGATCTACAACCTGGCCACCGACCAGGCCCATTGCCTGCACGTCGATCCGTACGCCTGGAACGTCTATTGGCACATCGACGACTTCTACGCCGGCAAGGTCGGGGTGGTGATACCCGAGGTCAACATCGAGCGTTTCGAGGCCATCCCGCCCGCCATCCGCAACGGCGAGAGCGCCAGCCTCGAGTGGCGGGTCATCGAAGCCAGCCAGGTCAGGCTGGACGGGCAGGTGGTTGCGGCCGAGGACACCCTTAGCGTCTTTCCCTTAGCGACCACGACCTACCAGCTCGAGGCCGACGGCGAGGGCGGACCCAAGACCAACCAGGTAACCGTGACGGTCAGCGACAACCAGCCCCCGCTGGTGAACGCCGGTCCCGATCTCGAGCTGGGCGTCGACATACCCACGGCGCTAAACGCCTCGGTCAGCGACGACGGTTTTCCTGACGGCAGTCTTTTTGTGCAATGGACCCAGGAATCGGGGCCCGGGACGGTCGTCTTCGGCCAGCCAACCGCGGAGGACACCTCGATCAGCTGCCCGCAGGCGGGAGAATATATCCTGCGCCTGACCGCTTCCGACGGCGATCTTACGGCCTTCGATGAAATCAATGTCAGCGCGGTACAGGAGCAGGAAAATTCCATTCGCATCCTTTCGCCCGTGAGCGGCGACGTGTGGAGCGTGGGAGACACACAGACCATCGAGTGGACCACGGTCGGCATCCAGGACGTGGTCATCTACTTCTCGAGCGACGACGGCGCCGGCTGGACTCCGCTGGCCTCCAGCATCGACGACCAGTCGCCCGACTGGGGCAGCTTGGCATGGGAGATCCCCGACCAACCGTCGGACGAGTGCTGGGTGCGCATGGAAAGTTATTTCGGCCAAGCGCCGACCCAGTCGGGCCCCTTCAGCATCGCCCTTCCCGTCGAGAAAGACGAAATAGTCGTCTTAGGCGGCTGCAGCTGCGGGCCCGGCGGGCACGAGCACTCGGCCTGGCTAGGGCTGCTGATCTTGGGGGCGCTCCTTTGTAATCTGGCCCCCAGAAAACGAAATCCCATCCGTTAGCGATCACTTGGTCGACAATGTAGGGCATACAAAAAACGCCGGGGCAGTTGCCCCGGCGAACATATTACCAAGCCCGTCCGGCAATCCGGCGGGTCTTTCATCAGTCGTTGTAGTCGATGATGATTACTCGGCCCTCGTCTTCCTCGTCTTGGTTGTCTTCATCTATCTCAGGGGGCAGCTCTTCAACTGGAATCTCGAGGGTCGGCCGATCATTATCATGCTGCGACTGTTCGCGTTTTTTTAATTCTTCGATGATATACGCGTCCAACATAGCTTTGTATGCCTTCCTTTCTACTTTTCTTACACTAGTATTGACGCAAGAAATGTACCAAAGTTCTATTTTTCCAGCAATTTTTTATGTACCTGAAAATGAAGCGTTTCAAGTCAGGCTGGACAAATCTTTGTGGCACCGACTGTCAAAATACTGAACATTACACGAATTAATTGTCATAAAGGGTGAAAAAAATTCAGAGTTCAATCACCGCGCGGCAGGTGGATGACTGCCAAAACCTTGCTGGGCTTGTCTCCATGAAGCAATACCCGATGGGGAATCGAGGAATCGTAATAGAGCGAATCTCCCGGTTTCAGTATGAAACTCTGATCCTCGAGATCAACCTGGATTTCGCCTTCTAAAACGAAGATGAACTCTTCTCCGGCATGCGTCCCCGGATTTTCGACCATGGCCGGTTGGCCGGAGGGATCGGAAGGCGGAGTCATGGTAATGAAAAAGGGCTCCATCACCCGTTGGCGCTTTTCTGAACCAAGGGATTCATATTCGAAACCGTAGTCAGTCCCGCTCTTGGAGGCAAAACGGGTGGCGACTTTTTCGTCAGATGCTCGTACTAATGCAAAAAGTTTGCGGGGACCCTGGTCGAAGAAGTGTCCCAGTCGGACTCCCAGGCCGTCACATATCTTGGTCAGGGTGCCCAAGGCGGGTGAAATCATGTTGTTTTCGATGTTTTCTAGCTCGGTAATACTGAGCCCGGCACTCGCGGCCAGCTGCTCAACTGTCAAGCTGGCCCCCTCCCGCAACCGTTTTATTTTTGCGCCTACCGGTAAATCATCATTACTCATGGCCCCTCCCAAATACGCAAATCAGATTGATTCCGCTCTCTTCTTGAACGACTCCAGCATCTGCGGTAATTCCTTCGAAATCAAAATTTTTATCAAGGCTTTGGGCACCAACATTCCGAATCTTATTTCAGCTGCATAAGTCGCCTTGGTGCGCCCTTCACCGGCTTCTTCCAAAACCCACGAGCCGCGGTTGTCCTTCATCATCTGACCCTTGAGCATCGTCCAGCTAACCTTATAAGGCCGCTCTAGCTTGTAACGCAGAGTGTAACTAATGACTTTACCCATCTTCTTTACCGACTGAGTCACAACCATTATATCACCATCATCGCTATCGATCTCGGCCCCGACCATGCCGAGTCCACCCAAAAACTCGGGATAGGCTTTGTAGTCGGTGATTACGTCGAACATTTTCTCGATCGGCACGTTTACTTCAATAGATCTAGTGGCTTCCGACATTCAATCGTCTCCTTTTCGAGTATGTCCAGCCGCCTGCATACCACCTTTATTCAAGCATGTCTAGGTCTTGCATCAACTGGCTATACACCCGGCCGGCCTGGTAAGATGACCGAACCAGCGGGCCGGCAATAACTGTCAGCCCGAGTTCATCTCCGGCCTTAATAAAACAGTTGAATTCCTCTTGACTCACTTGACGGATAACTTCGCAATTGTTTTTTGTAGGCCGCAGGTATTGCCCAATCGTGACTACCTGACAGCCGGCTCGCTTCAAGTCTGCTAAGACCTGGATTACTTCTTCATACGATTCGCCAAGCCCAACCATTAATCCCGATTTAACCAGCGGCCCGGCCCGCCGGGCAGCCGCCGCCAGCAGCCCCAATGATCGCGCATAGGCTGCCCCGGGCCGTACAACGGGATAGAGGCGTTCGATAGTTTCGATGTTATGATTGAACACTTGGGGACCGGCCTGCAAAACTTGATCTAAAGATTTTTGACTGCCTAGAAAGTCAGGCACTAAAACTTCGACCCGCACCTGGGGGCATACTTGATTTATACTCCTGATGCAGGCCGCGAAGGCGGCCGCCCCGCCATCCGGCAAATCATCACGAGTAACCGAAGTAATGACTGCATGAGTAATCCCCAAGTCTCTGACTGCCTCGGCCAGGCGGCGGGGTTCGTCAGGGTCATCAGGAGCTGGATGTCTGTTTTTGGTAATCGCACAAAAACTACAGTTGCGCGTGCAAACCTTACCCAAAATCAGAAAGGTCGCCGTATCGGCTTTGAAACACTCGGCAATGTTGGGACACTTGGCTTCTTCGCAAACAGTGTGCAAACCGGCTTTCCGCAAGCGGACTTTTACCTGGTGCCGATCGGAAAGCCGACCGGGCATGCGCACGCAGGCCGTCTTCATTCTTCGCCGGAAACGTAATTAGCGATCATGATACCGCAATTGGGGCAAATACGATCCTTTGACCACTTACCGCATTGACGACAACGGCCTCCGATAACAAGCTCATCATCTTCGACCCTGTAGAAATCAAGCTCCAGACCGCATTTGTCGCAAAAGTGACCGCTGCTTTGCTTACTGCCACAGGCTGTACATTTCAAGACATCCGGCCTGAATTTTTGACGGCGTTCACCGGCGCCGGGACCTTCGGGCACCATAATCCTGGTCAGCATCCGCCCGCATGTTTCACAAACTCGTCCGCTGGCTTGTTCGGCTCCACAGTGTTCGCATTTCATTCAGGGGCCTCCTGTTTTCTTTATCCCACTTGAGCCAGAGCTAATCGGTTACCCCACCTTAGCATAAGAGCTTCTTTTAGTAAGCGATGTTCCGGCCTGGACAAATCAGGATCTTTGTCGACCAGGGCAAAAGCTTCCTTACGGGCAACAGTCAACAAGTCGGCATCGCGAGACAGATTGCCAAAAATAAAGGCCGGCAGCCCGGACTGACGGGTCCCGATAAACTCCCCCGGGCCGCGGATTGCCAGGTCTTCTTCGGCAATCACGAACCCATCGGTAGTCCGTTCCATTACCTTCATTCTGGTACGCGCGTCTTCGGAAGCCAGGCTGTAAGCTACCAAGAAACAGGTTCCCGGCTTGCTGCTTCTACCGACTCGTCCGCGCAATTGGTGCAGTTGACTGAGCCCGAAACGTTCGGAGTGCTCGACAACCATCACGGTTGCATTGGAAACATCCACGCCTACTTCGATCACCGTCGTAGCTACTAAGACATCCAGCTGGCCGGCCACAAAGCGTGACATGACTTCGTCCTTTTCGGCCGCGCTCAAACGGCCATGCAGCAAACCGAGGCGTAAGCCGGCCAGAGCGCCTTCGCTCAGGCTCTTGAACATTTGAGTCGCGTCGCGTAAAGCAATCTTTTCCGATTCCTCGACCAATGGATAAACCAGATAGGCCTGGCCGCCACGGGCTACCGCTTGCCTTACAAAACGGTAGGCCTGGCTGACTTGAGAACCGGATAAGACATATGTCTTGACCGGTGACCGACCGGGCGGTAGTTCGTCGAGGATTGAAACATCCAGGTCGCCATAGATGGTCATCGACAGGGTTCGCGGAATCGGTGTAGCCGTCATCACCAAGACATCCGGGGTAAGCCCTTTGGCGCGCAGCTTGGCTCGCTGTAAAACACCAAAACGGTGCTGTTCGTCGATTACACACAAGCCGAGCTGGTTGAATTTCACTTTTTCTTCGATCAAGGCATGCGTGCCGACTACCAGTTGAACCCGGCCCGTAGCGATGCGTTCGAGTTCGCCGCGGCGGTCGGCGCCCTTGATCGACGATGTCAAAAAACCGGCCTTTAAAGACGCCCGTTTGTCCTGGTCAGACAGCAGCAGCTTTTTTATTTGGCGATAATGTTGTTCCGCCAGGATCTCAGTCGGCGCCATGAAAGCCGTTTGGGTGTTCGATTCGGCGGCCACATAAGCAGCCAGGATTCCCAAGGCGGTTTTGCCCGAACCCACATCTCCCTGCAATAGACGATTCATTGGTTTTTCTGAAGCCATGTCCGACACAATCTCGGTCAGGACCTTCTTTTGCCCGTTGGTCAACTCGAACCCGAATAGTCTCGCAGCAAAAGCAACCAGATCTCCCTGAGGCGATAAAGCCCGGCCGGGTTCCGACTTCCACTGTCCGCGCCGCAAAGCCAGCCCCAACTGCAACAAGAGGAATTCCTCGAAAACAACCCGCTTGTGGGCTGCTGAGCGTCCCTGGTTGAGTTGATCAACGTCGGCATCCGCCGCAGGAAAATGGACAGCTTGCAAAGCGCTGACCAAAGGCGGCAGTTCGTGCCGGCGGCGAATCTCCTCCGGCAGGCATTCGGTCAATTTCGGAGCAAAGCGCGATACCACCCGGCGCATGACCTGTCTGACGATTTTGGGATAGACCCCTTCGATCTCGGGATAAATTGGAATTATGTTGGCGAAGTCGTCGCCGTCATCGTCTGAGCGCATTCCGATTTTTTCGATATCCGGGTGAACCAGGCCGCGCACATTTCGGTAGAGCTCGACGCGCCCGGCTACTTTCACCTCTTGACCACGACTGAATCTTTTCGAAAAAGTGGCCGGGTTGAAATTGAACCAGCGACAAGTTATCTGACCGGTCTCGTCACCCAATATAAGCTCGAACATTCGACGTTTTTTACCAATCCGACGAATGCCGAAATCGAGAACTTCGGCTGTGAAAGTGGCCCGTTCACCGGGTACCAGGGTGATAATGGTCCGAACCTGACGACGATCCTCGTAGGCCCGCGGAAGCATGAACAAAGCATCTGAAACCGTATTTACGTCGCGAGCTGCAAAGCGGGCAGCCCGCCGCGGACCGACTCCCTTGATGTACTGGATCGGAGTTTGCAAGTCGTCGGCGGCCTTTGAGGATGCAACCATATCAGCGACGGCGGCTCTTTTTGTTGATCATCTCGAGCAGAGCGTTGGCGCGTTCTTCGTCGTTGGCCATTGCCAGGGCATTGTATTCGGCGGTGGCTTTGGCAATCATACCCAGATGCAGATAGGCCTGCCCCAAGAAAAAGTGAGCTTCGTTGTTTTGATAATCTGTCTGAACCACTTTTTCGAGCACTTCTATAGCGCCCTTGTAGCGACGACGCTCGATGTAAAGTCGGCCCAAAAGAACGCGGCAAGGCAAGCACTTCGGATTCACATCAAGAGCTTTTTGCAACGTGCGGCTGGCTTGCTTTTTCTGTTTTCTATCGAGTTGCATGCGGGCCAGGTTCAAATATCCCTCGAAGCAATTCTTGTCGGCGCTAATCGCCCGCCGGTAAGCATCATAGGCTCGATCGGCCAGTAGATTGCCCTCGTAGATCTGACCCAGTCGAACATGGGCCGTCCCGAGGCTGCGATCGAGTCTAAGGGCTTTTTGAAACGATATTATCGCCTTTTCGACACGCCTCAGGTGAAACTGGGCTTCGCCCAGGTAGAAATGCGCCCAGGCGTTCTTGCGACCCACCCGTGCGGCTTTCTGCAATGTCTTGAACGCGCGCTTGTATTGCTTGGCCAGTAAATAAGTCCGGCCAACCTGTACCAGGGCCCTTGAGTTATTCGGATCTGAATTTACCGCCAGGCTGTAGGCCTTGATGGCCTTTTTCAAATCACCTTGAGAGAAAAAGATATCGCCGCGCTTCATGTGAGCTTCAACATGGTTGGGCTTGCGACGAATCGCATTTTCAAACATGACCACGGCTTGCTCTGTGTTGCCCTTTCTTTTTAGAATCATCCCCTTGATGTAGTAGGGCTCGGGGTTCTGCGGGTCGAGTTTCATCACCCGTTCGAGGGCCTGAACGGCAGTGGCATCGATGCCTTTGAATAGATAGACCTTGGCAACCCCGAGGTAGGCCTCGGGTGAATCTGGCAGTTTCTCCAGGGCTTGCTCGAAGGCTTGCAAAGCCGGACCGGGACGTTTTTGCTGCAACTGCAGGTTGCCGGCGCGACAGAGCCCCAAGACACTATCGGACTCGTGCGAGTCAGCTTCGGCATACACAGCCAATGCTTCTGAATATTTCTTTTCTTTTGCCAGAGTGTCGCCCTGGATCAGTAGATCGTTAACCGGCGAGCAACCGGCACCAGTCAACAACACCAAGAAAAAAACGGTCAGCAAACCGACTGTAACAAATCTTTTATTTTTCTTAATAGCTGACATTGGCTCCATTGGTCATTCGAACAAGATTTCTTCAATTACGTATTCGCGTTCACCGGCCGGTGTCTGAACATAAAACATATCACCGACAGTTTTCCCAATCATACCGCGCGCCATAGGTGATTTGATTGAAATCCTCTTCCTGGCTCGATCTGCCTCGGTTTCACCGACTATCTGATAGGATACTGTTTTATCATTCTCAAGGTCGATCAAAACTACTCTAGCCCCAAAAACAACACGGTCACCCTTGACGTCTTTTGGGCTGATAACCTGGGCCCGCGACAATTTGTCCTCGATTTCCTTGATTCGTTGATCGAGTTGCTGCTGGCTCTCTTTGGCGGCGTCATATTCTGCGTTTTCGGAAAGATCTCCGTGATCTAAAGCTACTTCGATGGCCTTGATTATCTTGGGGCGTTCTACTGCCTTGCATCGTTTGAGATCATCTTGGAGGTTACGATAGCCCTCGGGGGTCATGGGCGCCTTCTCGACCATAGCTAACTTCTCCTGTTAATATCAAAAACCGGGCGCCGCGGTATCCACGGCGCCCTTTTCGGCATCTTAGACTAGCAGTTTTCGCGGATCAAGTACAAACCTTGCCCCCAATTGGGAACCCCTGCTTGTTTGTGGTGTCTGAACAGTAGAGCGAAAGTGCGGTCATATGGCCTGGGAGGTACTGAAATGAATCAGACGTCCAGCGGAGAGTACTTTTTCGAGCGTGAGCTTCAAACCATGGAAGTTCCGAACGGCGTGGATAAATCACTGGAAGTAAAAGTCATGTGGGGCCCGATAGTCCTGGATGCCTATCAAATAAAAGACGACGAGTCTTTCTTGATTGGAGACCATCCCGATGCCACCCTCGGGATCTCTACTTCCGCCCTGGGCCAACAGCTTTTTCCATTGGTCAGCCCCGGGGGAATACGCGGTCACGTGGTCAGCCTGACAAACGGAATGAATCTGGAAATCATCAAAGACGGGCAGCCGCTCGCTTTGAAAATCCCGACGAGTAAAGGATCGGTCTACAGTCATGCAATTCAAATCGGAGAACGTTGTCGGCTAAGCATCGGTCAGCTGGCTTTTGTGATCCAATACTCCGGACCGGCTCGCGGGGTTAAATCCAGAGCTTTTACAAATACCGATCTGGGCCTGATGAAATGGTTTGTGATTTTTTTAGTCGCAGCAATCGGCTTGTGGACGGCCATACAGATGACTCCCAAGGTAAAATCCGAGTTCTCAGACTACATAAAGAACCCGCATCGCTATGCGATCGCAGCACCTTTACATCGGCCGGACAAGAAAACGACTTTCGAAAAGATTGAAAAGAAAATAATCGAGAGCGTGAAAACCGGCAAACTGTCAAAATGGAAAGCATCAGCTAAGAATAAGAACGGAAGTGTCCCCAAGAACACTCCCGCAGAAAAAGACTGGCGCAGCAAAACCCAAGGAAGCCTGCTGGATCTATTGAAAAAACGCGGCGGCGGGACGAGCGGCCATGGTGGCCATATCTCAGGTGGTGTCACTGTTGCTGACCTGGATCAAGAGCTTGAGGGTGTTCACAGGCCGGGCATGGGTAACACCGGCGGTATTGGATCATTGAGAGACGGTTCGGGTGGACCGGGAGTCGGCGGTAACGGTTTGGACATCGATTCACATGGACCTTTTGGCAACAATATCGAATTCACCCGTGTCACCGTTCCCATTCAGAGTATCGGGGCCATAAAAGTCGAACGTCCCAAAAAGCCGCCAACGACCGTGGTCGGCGGGCTAACCAAGGATGTTGTCGGCGACTACATCAATCGCCATTGGAACCGGTTGAGATTCTGTTACTCGCAAGAACTCGGCCGCGATCCAAATTTGTACGGGAAAATTACAGTCAACTTTACTATCGGCGCCGACGGGCGAGTCTTTGAGGCCGACATACTCCAAACAACCATGCATGACAACAACGTTGAACAGTGCGTGCTGCGCGCAATGCGCCTAATCAGGTTCCCAAAGCCCAAGGGCGGCGGCGAAGTCATCGTCACCTATCCATTTATGTTCAGAACTGTCGGTTAGAAAGTACTACCGAGGTTCAGGCAACGCCCGGTTCGGGTTCGGGCTTGGGAGGGGCCTTCTTGTCGTCATTTGTCTTCTTGTCGTCGTCAGTTAAATCGGCTTCTTCAGGGCTGACCAGCTTGGTCTCGAGTGGTTTGGGTCGATCAATCTGCTTACCTTCTACAATCCTTTCGACATCTTCGCCGTCTATGGTTTCATAGGTCAGCAGGGCCTCGGCAATATGGTGCAAGACCTCGAGGTTGTCTTCGATTATTTGGTTTGCCTCGGAGTAGCCTTCTTCAACAATCCGACGCACTTCTGAGTCGATCAGCCGGGCAGTCTCCTCGCTGTAATCGCGATGCTGGGAAATTTCGCGGCCCAAGAAGATCTGTTCTTCTTTTTTGCCGAAAGACAGCGGACCGAGTTTTTCGCTCATCCCCCACTCGCACACCATCTTACGAGCCAATTCAGTGGCCCGCTCGATATCGTTTCCGGCCCCGGTGGTCTGCTCTTTGAGCACCAGTTCTTCAGCAACCCGGCCACCCATCAGGACAGAAATTTGATTTTCAGAGTAACTCTTGGAGGTAGTGTGCCGGTCTTCCTCGGGCAACTGCATGGTTATACCAAGAGCCAGGCCGCGCGGAATGATGCTGACCTTGTGGAGCGGATCGGTATTGGGCAGCTTCTTGGCCACCAGGGCGTGTCCGGCTTCATGATAGGCCGTGTTACGCTTCTCTTTGTCGCTGATAATCATCGACTTGCGTTCTTTGCCCATCAGGACTTTATCTTTGGCATTTTCGAATTCACGCTGGCCGACTGCCGCCTGGTCGGTCTTGGCCGCTAGTAAGGCAGCTTCGTTGACCAGGTTTTCTAAATCGGCGCCTGTGAAACCGGGTGTTCCCCGGGCAATCGTCTCCAAGTTGATTTTAGAATCGAGAGGAACTTTTCGCGTATGCACCTGGAGAATACCCAGGCGTCCGCGCAGATCCGGGCGCGGCACCACAACCCGTCGGTCAAAACGACCGGGCCGTAACAAGGCCGGGTCGAGTACGTCGGGCCGATTGGTGGCGGCCATCAAGATCACGCCCTCGTTTGACTCGAAGCCGTCCATCTCAACCAGCAACTGGTTGAGCGTCTGTTCGCGCTCGTCGTGGCCGCCGCCCAGCCCGGCACCGCGATGCCGTCCGACGGCGTCGAGCTCATCGACGAAGATAATGCAGGGTGCATGTTTCTTGCCCTGCTCGAACAAGTCGCGTACTCGCGAGGCGCCCACTCCGACGAACATCTCGACAAAATCCGAACCGGAAATGCTGAAAAAAGGTACCCCGGCCTCGCCGGCCACGGCCCTGGCCAGTAATGTTTTACCGGTCCCGGGCGGACCCATCAGCAAGATGCCCTTGGGAATGCGCCCACCCAGACGGGTGAACTTCTTGGGGCTCTTGAGAAACTCGATGACTTCCTGCAACTCTTCCTTGGCCTCTTCCACTCCGGCCACATCGTTGAAAGTCACCTTGTTGGTCTGCGAGGTCAGCAAGCGTGCTTTCGATTTTCCGAAAGACATGGCTTTGCCGCCCCCGGCTTGCAGCTGGCGCATGAAGAAAATAAAAATAACAAACAAGAAAATCATCGGCAGCCAGCTCAGCAAGGCTGATTGCCAAAACGGATTATCTTCTTCTTTGTCTATGTTGACGACTACCTTGTGTTTTTTCAAATCGAGGATTAAATCATCGGTCAGCAATGCCCTGGTTTGAAAGGCCCGCTTGGTGCCTTCGACAAATTCGCCAAAGATATCGTTGCCCTTGATGGTGATGTTACGAACGTTGTCTTTGTCAACCTCTTCCCAAAACTCAGAATACGAAATAATCTTACCTTCTTGCGGGGAGCTCGAGAATATCTGGTAGAAGCTGACGAACATGACGATCAGCAAGATCCAAAGGAGAATTGTCTTGTGGCTTTGCTTCAATTTCTTTCCTTTTCAACCGCTTTTGGAGATGAACCTGCCTTAGAAGGTCCCATCCATATTACCGCAACAGTATAAGGCTCCTCACTGGGCTCGTCAAGCGAGCAGGAACTTGAACATTGGTGAGTTGAAGCGATGAACAGGCGGATTACCTGTCATGCAGGCTAAAACCTCACCGGCGTGGCGAAGGAGGGTGGCTTGACATCTATTCCCACGGTCGTGCCCTGAGGGTTACATGGGGGCCAGACGATATAGGCCTCGCACTTCGCCGTCTAATAGCTAATAGTAATAGGGGTCAGACACCAGCACTTGACACTTGTGAAAAAGCATAGGACCACTCGTCTTGCCTATTGCCCGAGCGGATGCTTTTTTTCCTGAAAGTGGTATTCGACATGCCCCAGCAGTTCTTCGAAATTCTTCCAAGATGAATCGATTTCTATCTCTTGTTTCTCAAAGCGCAAAGTCAAGACGAGAATATCATTGATCGGGAGCCCTTGGCCTCGGCTCCCGATAACAGAAAGCACCTCCGAGTTGGTCTCCCATTGGGTGAGGTCGGACCATGACCGTTTATAATGTTCGGATCTGAAACCAGATCCCCGCCAACGT
>JAFDKH010000110.1 GCA_019307065.1 Deltaproteobacteria bacterium | reverse complement strand
AAGTTCCGGCCCCGTCACAAGTGTCGCTGACGGTACAATAAAGCCCGTCGTCGCAAGAATCGGTATTGAAATCAAACTGGCATCCCGTGCTTGGGTCACAACTGTCATCGGTGCAAACGTTGTTGTCATTGCATACAAGGATGGCACCGGCGGCACAGAAATTGGCTACACAGGTCTCGATACCGTTACAGACGTCGTTGTCGCTGCAGTCGTCGTCTGAGAAACACTCGAAACAGTCGGGGTCGGCATTGTCAGTGAAGGTGTCGCAGTCGTTATCGTCCGTATCGGCACAGGTGGCATCGCCGAAGGGGCCTTCAGTGACACCCGGATTGATCGCGTCGTTACTGTCGTCGCAATCACTGGGAGTACACATACCCGAGACGCAAACCTCATTGGGGCAGGCGCTCTCTTGGACATCACCATTAATGGCGTCGTCACAGTAGCCGTCAGAGTCTGCGTCACAGGTTACTCCCCAGGGCCCGCCCTGGTAATTCGGGTCGTAGGGGGCGCAGTCATCACTGTCGGCTACGGCGTCATCATCGCTGTCAAGATCGGTAATAACATCGGCAATCTGATAACGAAACTGCCCGCCGGTATCAATCCCGGCCGGCTGGCCGCCCTCTTCGAGGTCGTTGTCGACTCCATCGTAGGAATAGCTGTCGGTCCCTCCGGTTGGGCCGGTCACTCTGACGATCCGCGGGTTGGCCTCGATAAAATCACCGGCCGAATTGACATAATAGGCTGTCAGGCCGAGCCAGGTTCTGACATCATCGGCATCAAAGCCTGCGTCGCCCCACAAATTGCCTTCGGGGGTACTAATTGTAGATACGCCGCCCCAGGCGTTTTCCTGAGTGATTGTATAGGCCCCCGAACCGATCGGAGATCCTCCCGAATCGAGGATTTCAACAGCGCTGAACCATATCTGCCAGACATCAAGCAGGTTGTTGTTGTCACCGATAGTATTGTCAGTATGCAAGGTTGTTCCGTTGACGGGTTCGGTGTCCTGGCTGCGGATTCCACCGCTTTGGTTGCCGTCGATAGTGTTGGCGGTGATATCCGGTTCGGAAATCATATCGTCGGCGGCCGTGGCCGGGGAATATGTTCCGTTGTAGAGAGGCAGCACGGCGATGCCCCAGCTGCCGTTACCGATGATAGCGTTGTCATCGATAGTCAGCGAGCTTCCGGCCAGTTCAATTCCGTGAGAAGTGTTTTGAAAAACTGTTGTGCTGGTGACCAGGTTACTGGAGTCGGCCTGGTAGGCATAGATACCGGTCAGTTGATTGTGTTCGATAAGGTTGTTGGCAAAGATGGTGTTGTCGGCAACCGGGCCCCACAAAAAAATGCCGTCGCCCAGATTGGAGGTTATGTGACTCGAGGCAATAAAATTACCGTCCGAGCAAGCTGCATCGGTGCACCGCAATCTGATTCCGTCGAGCTCGTTCGGTTGGGCCGTGTCACCGACGAAGTTGCGACCGATCCAGTTGTCATGCATGGCGTTATTGGAAGAGGCGATCAAATTGATGCCGTTGCCGACATTCCCGGAGATCAAGTTGCCGATACCAGGCATACCGATGAAGTTGGTTCCCTGGGTGCCGACGATTCTGATGCCATCCCCGCCGTTGGGGATTGGGTTTGCCCCGGATGTATCCAGACCGATGACATTGTTCTCGAAAGTATTGTTGGATGAGTCCCAAGTGCTGTCGCCGGCAACGTAGATGCCGTGGTCGAGGTTTCCAGAAATGAAATTGGCCCAGCCCCAGTATACGATGGGTTCGGCGTTGATATTGACACCACTGAAAACCCAGTCTTGGCATCCATATTCCATGTGCACGCCATCAACCTGGTTAGGTACGGCCACATTCGTGTTTGGATCGAGACCGATGTAGTTGGCCGCAAAATAGTTACCCGTGCTAACAGCCGGAACCGTGCCCTGCAAATTGCCGCCCCAAACACCATATAGGTCGTTGCCCGAGACGACGTTGCCAAAGACGACGTTCGTAGAAGCCGCCCGCAAGAAAGTTATTCCGTAAATGTTGGGTAAAGCTTGGGCTGGGTCGATCGAGGTTCCAATCAGATTGCCGATAACAAAATTATCGAAAGGAGTTTCGAAGAACAAAATGCCATGTCCGGAAAACCAGCGGTCGCGGCTCTCGCCCGAAATGAGATTACGTTCTGCAGCCAGGTTACCTCCGATGTAGTTGTCGCTGGCGCGGTTGGACAAGTAGACTCCAACAGCAACCGGTTCATTGAACATCGCCCAACCGCTGGGGCGTGCTATTGTGCCGGTGACATCGGTACCGATGAAACAACCCGAGATTTGATTACTCTGGCAACTGGGTGTGTACAAGCCAATCGCTACTTCGAAGACCGGGCCCGAGTGGACATTGAGCCCCTGGATGACGGTGTTGTCGGTCTCGACGGCGAAAACCGCGATACCGCCGATGCTGGCGGCCCCGCTGACAGAGACCATCAACTGGGTATTGAGACTCTGGGGCGCCGCGTTAGTGTTTGGCAAGGCGCCCGGCTGACTGTAGCCGTCGATAGTCAAGTTCGGCCAGGTAATCTGATATTCTTGCTCGGCAAGAATAGTATAGGGACCGCCCCCGGGAAGGTCGATATTGAAAACTATATCGAAAGTTCCTGGTCGGGGCAAATTGGCTTGCTGGATGCAGTTACCGAGGCTTCCGGCTGTAACTAAATCACCGTCTATATTGACGACTGTGCAGGTGTCCTGAGCTGTCGCTGTACCGATTTGAGCCAGTGAGACCACAAGGATTATTGTAAGGATTGAGAAGCGTCGCATGTTCCCTCCCATGAAATACCGCAAATTATCGCGTGCCCTTGGCACGCTTGAAAACTTCCATGATTTTTGGAGAAGTCGTAATCGGATCGAGGGTACGATCCGGTGAGACCATCAACAATCTGACAAATTCGTGTTCGGCTTCTTTGGTGCGGTCTTTGGCTACCAGGCAAAAAGCGAGAATCTCGCGGGCCTCAGCCTCGTCGGCCCGGCTAACCCGACCTTTTTCTAAAACGCGTAGCAGGCTCGCCTGGGCCAGGTCGTATTCACCGTCGCGATAGAATTCAAATGCCTCTTGAATCAAGGCGCTGTCTTCTGCCGGAGTCGTTTTCTTGTCTTTACCTTCTGGTTCAGCACTCAGGATTTTAGCGGTTGAGTCAGTGCTGGTAGTTTTGGAGTCGGTCGGATCTTTTTTGTCGTCCTTTGGATGTTTTGTCGATGAGTCGGTGACTGGCTTATCCATCGCCCGATTGCGGGCTTCCTTGGCGGCCTTGGACCGCCGATCTTCGTAGTTCTTGACCCGTTCTTTGACTTTGTCGTAGCTGGCCTCGCTGTCGAAGATCGGGACCAGGATGATTTCTCCTGGTTTCAAGGCGTTGGTCCGCTTGTTGTTGAACTTACGCAGCAGGCTGGTTGGTTTGGTGCGAAAGTAGTAACGCCGTGAAACATCGACCATTGACTGGCCCTGCTGAACACGATGCTTGAGTAAAAAAGGAATTGTGATCAAGGCGCCGGCCTTGAGGTCTTTTGGTTTCGATATCCGGTTTAGCCAGGCTAAAAACTCGGCCCTATTTTTGTCCTTCAAGTACTTGCTGGCGACACGGGACAGGTTGTCTCCTTTTTTGAGACGGTACTTCCAGACAGTCGGAACCCAAAGAGTCTTGCCTTTGGGGTAGCGATCTGGATCGGCAATTCTATTGGCGGCAACCAGGTAGATATACTTTTTAGGGTCGCCGTAATGAATCAAAGCCACATGCGAAAGAGTTTCTTCCGTCTTGGGTTTGTATTTTAGAGCGAAAGCGAGCGGCCGTAGACAAAAAATCCACAGGGCGACAAGTAAAATGGTTAGCGCGTACTTTAGTTTCATCTCATCGAGTATCCGTGGCATTGCTCCATCAAGGGTTCTTGCGTACCAGAACGAACTTCCGTTTTTGTAGCTTGGCTGGTTCGATCAATACTTTCTCAGTGATCGTCTTGAAATGGGGGTTTTTAAGAGTGATTTCGTGCAGGCCGGGAATGAGCGAAAAACTTCGGGCAATTGGAGTGGTCTCAACATAGGCCCCATCGATATATATCTCGGCCCAGGGCCAGGCAACGACTTTAAGTGCGCCGGGTGGGCCGTTAACAGCGTCTACCGCGCCACTCGGGTTATCCGGGCCCATCACTAAATGGACAATCAGGATCCACATCAAAACCATGACCCCAAGAGTCGCCTGGATTGAGGCAATCATCTTCAACGACAGAGGCGGCGGAAGGTTCTCATCCTCTCGGATTAGTTCTTTATTAGTCAGGGTTTTTTGAGTTACGAAGGTCTCTGCCTCATCATGAGTGATAAGGCTCTTGTGATGAAGAAAAGCAACCAAACGGCCCGAGTGGTTCATCTTGACGCGCTTTGCCAGCTGGGCCTCGAGTTCGTGCCTGAGATCGCCGGTTGTCAAATAGCGATCATCGGCTTCTTTGGCCAGGCATTTGAGGATGATACCTTCCAGGCGGCGGGGGATGTTTGGATTCAGTTTGCGCGGTCGTATGAATTCAGCGTTGAGAATCTTGTGCATAATGCTCTTACCACCGCCCTCGGTGAACGGTTTCGAGCCGGTCAGCATTTGATATAGAACCACTCCGAAGGAGAAGATATCGGAGCGGAAATCGATTTTCACACCCATAATCTGCTCTGGTGACATGTAGGCCGGAGTGCCCAGTGATGTTCCCGGGCGGGTCAAGTCGCCCAGGTTCTCGTCCCGCGCAATGCCAAAATCCATCAATTTTACTTCGCCCTTGCGAGAGACAATAATATTGGAAGGTTTGATGTCGCGGTGGATGATGCCGCGATAGTGAGCATATTCGAGGGCACAACAGACAAAAAAACCGATCACCAGACCGATATCCGGCGGCAGTTGGTTGACCTTTTCGAGTAAATCGAATAAATCGATACCTTCGACAAACTCCATGACCATTCGGAAGTTGTTGTCTTCCTTGCCGAAATCGTAGATGTGAACTATATTCTCATGTTGTAAAGTGGCAAGCGCAGTGGCCTCACGAATAAATCTTGCCACTACTTGAGGATCATTACAAAAGTCGGATTTGAGTTCTTTGATAGCAACCGGACGGTTGAGTGAGTTCTGCACGGCCTTGAAAATAACCGCCATTCCGCCCGAGCCGATCTCGCCGATCACCTCGCAGTTTTGCATTTGTTTCGGTGGCATCCGAAGGACATGCTACACTATGCGATTTGCCAGTGTCAACGACGCTTGGCGGGCAAACACAATGAATTTTGGATGTGGGATTCTTGACAAGCGTGTAGGATTAGGTAAGACTTATCGAGATTCTCTTTGGGAGGTAGATAAAAAAATGCCCCAGCCACAGATTACAGCCCCGGAAGCTGCCATAAGGCTCGCTCGCGCGATTGCTTCGGACTTGAGTCTATATAACGAAGAAAAAATCATTGAGGGCCTCGAAAATGACAATCTTTTCGATGCTCTCAGGGATGAAATCGAAGAAGGGCGCGTACTTTACAAGAGTCGGGTCAGCCCCGATCTGTACGGATCTACAAATTATTATGATCGCGCCCTGGTGGATATCATTGTCAAGTCAAAGGGTCATATTAAAACGAAGATCTGGTGAACGGTCCTCTCTCTCCCTCCTTGAGCTCTATTTCCTCTAGAACGGTCATAATCGACCCTGAATCGGAAGGGCAGCGTCTGGATGTATTCCTGGCCGCCAACCTGACGATCTACTCGCGTTCGTTTTTGAAAAAATTGATTGACGAACAATGTGTCTGGGTAAACGGACAAAGTGCTCGAGCTTCATACAAAGTACGCGCGGGTGAGAAGGTTACAGTAAACTTGCCCCCACCCGAACCAGCCGAACCGCTAGCCCAGGAAATTCCGCTTCAAATCCTGTATGAAGATGCGGATATTATTGTGATTGACAAGCCGCCGGGTCTCGTGGTCCATCCTGCCCCGGGCAGTCCGGACGGAACCTTGGTAAATGCCCTCTTGCATTACTGTAAGGATCTGTCTGGAATAGGTGGCGTAATTCGACCAGGCATTGTCCATCGCCTTGATCGGGACACTTCGGGCGCCCTGGTCGTCACTAAGAATGATAGAACCCACCGCGACCTGGCTGATCAGTTTCAGACTCATCAGGTCCGAAAAACCTATATTGCATATTGTGGCCAAAGTCCTGGAGCCAAGCCTTTATCAGATCATGGGCGATTCGAGACTCTCTTCGGCCGCCACCCGGTTCATCGTAAACGATTTTCATCACGAGTAGAACGGGGAAAACAAGCGATCAGCGATTACCGGGTATTGGAGAAATACAGTGGTGACGGGTTTATGGCGGTCAAGGTCGAGGTCAAGCCCAAAACCGGACGGACCCACCAGATTCGAGTCCACCTGGCCGACGCCGATCATCCCATTCTGGGCGACAAACTGTATGGTGGGCGAAGCGCGCGTATGTTTCCTCAGAGTATTTTTCCGGCTCGCCAGGCCCTGCACGCCCACAAGCTCGCCTTTCGCCATCCAGCCAGCGCAAAAGACATGTTTTTCGAGGCGCCGATTCCTGATGATTTGGTTGAGTTGGAGCGTGCTTTAGCTGATTGAATTGCCGCAGCCAAGCCATATGCACGCTGAAGGGGTTGACATTAGCCGAATAATGCCCAGATTTTTGGACATGTCTAAAACGGATACAGCCGGGACCCTGGGGCGCTACCTTGACTATTTGAGAGTAGAGCGACGCCTGTCGGAGAATACGATAAAAGGCTACCTGACCGATCTCGAACAATTGAAGGAGTTTCTTGAAACCCGACAAGCCGGCATATTAGACACCGATTCGATTCATTTACGTGCCTTTTTGGCAGATCGTCGCGACCAGGTCAGCCCCAGAAGCATGTCTCGCAAACTTGCCGCCATCCGGGGATTTTACCGATTTTGTGTCAAACGTGATTTTCTGTCAGAAAACCCGGCTGAGCGTATCCAGTCGCCGGTGGTTGACAAACGCCTGCCAAGGTTTCTAGACCGGGATGAAATTACGGCCCTGTTGACGGTTTCTGCTTCCGAGAACAAATTTGGTCTTAGGGACAAGGCCCTGCTCGAGCTGTTGTATGCTACCGGAATTCGAGTTTCAGAGTTAGTCGGTCTCAACCTGGCCAGCCTCGATATGAAAACTCGGATCGCTAAGGTGTTAGGTAAAGGCAAAAAAGAACGCATCATTCCAGTTGGCCGCAAGGCGATTGCGGCCATTCGGGCCTATCTTCCGACCAGGCAGAAGTTATTAGCCAAAGCAAAGAAGCCAGCCGCTGAGGCGCTTTTTCTCAATCGGTTCGGTGGCAGACTCTCTGCTCGCTCAGTCAGGCGACGTCTCGATCAAGCGATTGTCAAGGCCGGTATTCTGCATGATGTAAGCCCGCATACTCTGCGACACACATTTGCCACTCATCTACTCCAGGCTGGAGCTGATCTTCGAGTCATTCAGGAGTTGTTGGGTCATGCCAGCCTTTCGGTGACTCAGAACTACACGCATGTGCAAATGGAAAAGCTGATTGAGGTATATGACCAAGCCCATCCCCGGGCCCGGCTCAAAAATAGCGCCCGACGCGAGAAGGGAGAAAAATAATGCAGCCGATTAAGGGAACAACCATTTTGGCGGTACGTAAAGATGGTCAGACTGTAATGGCCGGCGATGGCCAGGTTTCGATGGACAAGGTTGTGCTCAAGCATAAGGCTCGAAAAGTGAGAACACTTCTCGAGGGGAAAGTACTGGCCGGTTTCGCCGGGAGTACTGCCGACGCATTGACTTTGTTCGAGAAATTTGAAGGCAAGCTCAAAGAATATTCAGGCAGCCTGACCCGTTCGGCCGTCGAACTGGCCAAAGACTGGCGAACCGATCGATTTCTACGAAGACTGGAGGCGCTGCTGTTAGTTGCTGACCAGGAGCAAATCCTGCTGATTTCAGGGACAGGGGACGTGATCGAACCGGATAGCGGAGTAATGGCCATTGGCAGCGGGGGGCCGTTTGCTTTGGCGGCTGCCCGGGCATTGGTTGACCACTCCAAGCTGCCGGTTGCTGAGATCGTCGCCGAGGCGATGAAAATTGCCGGTGAAATTTGTGTTTTTACCAACAACGAGATTGTACTAGAGCAATTACCGGTTCAGTCCGGCTAGTATGTCCAAGCCACGAGAGATGCCATGATCGAAATAAACGACAAACCGTTGAGCAACTTCACACCTCGGGAAATCGTATCGGAGCTCGATCGATACATTATTGGTCAGACAGATGCCAAACGGGCAGTAGCCATAGCCTTGCGAAATCGATGGCGGCGCCAGCAGGTGCCCGATGATCTACGCGATGAGATTGCCCCAAAGAACATAATCATGATCGGACCAACCGGAGTTGGCAAAACCGAGATCGCTCGCCGGCTGGCTCGGCTTGCCCAGGCTCCATTCTTGAAAGTCGAAGCCAGTAAATACACTGAAGTTGGCTATGTCGGTCGGGATGTCGAATCGATGATCAGGGATCTCGTCGAAATTTCAGTAAAACTGGTCCGGGACGAGGAGACAAAACTAGTCAAGGTAAAAGCCCAGGATATGGCCGAGGAGAGAATCCTGGATATTCTGGTTCCGCCGCCGCCTCCGAGTTTCGAGGATCGGCCTGGCGCGATGCCAAACATCAGTACAACCGCAGGACCGGTTGAGTTGCGCCCCGAGACCGGCCAATCGCCAAAGTCAAATGCCACTCGAGAGAAATTCAGGCGCATGCTCAGGGATGGAGAGCTGGATGATCGTGAAATAGAGCTGACGGTCCAGGACAAAGTTGGGTTTCCGTTCATGCAAGTGTTCTCTACCTCAGGTGTGGAAGAGATGAACATGAACATGCAGGACATGATGGGTAGCTTGTTTCCCAAAAAGACCAAAAGCCGAAAAATGAAGGTCGTCGAAGCATTGAAACTTCTGGCCCAGGAAGAAGCTCAAAAACTGATAGATAACGACAAAGTTACCCAGTCTGCCATCTCACGCGCCGAGCAGAGCGGAATTGTATTCATCGACGAGATAGACAAGGTTGCCGGACGAGAAACCGGTCATGGACCGGACGTGTCAAGAGAGGGTGTTCAGCGTGATCTGCTACCGATTGTCGAGGGTTGTACGGTGGCGACCAAGTACGGGATGGTAAATACCCAACACATTCTATTTATTGCTACTGGCGCTTTCAATGTGGCCAAGCCATCCGACCTTATACCCGAATTACAAGGCCGTTTTCCGATTCGGGTGGAGCTGTCGAGCCTCGGTAAGGAAGACTTTTTCAGAATCTTGACTGAGCCGGAGAACTCACTCACCAAGCAATACATTGCCTTGATGATTACCGAGCGAGTCACCCTCGAGTATACACCTGATGCGCTCGAAAAAGTGGCTGATATTGCGGCAGATGTCAATTCGCGAACTGAAAATATTGGAGCGCGGCGCTTGCATACAGTCATGGAAAAGTTGCTTGAAGAGCTGTCATTCAAGGCCCCTGAAATGGGCGGCGAGAAGGTTGTTTTTACAGCCGAAAATGTTAAAGCTGCGTTGCAGGACATCATTGAGGACGAGGATCTCTCCAGATATATATTGTAAGATGGCGTGATAGCGATCGTGATTAAATCTGTCGATCTCACTTGTCTTGACTTCACCCGAAATTCCAAATAGATCATAAGATTGGCGTTTTGAGTATTCAAACGACCTGTAAGAATACTACAAACTAGTATGCTAAGGGTGCTAATTGGGTTCTGAGCAGAAAAGTGAGCTAAATCTGAAAGCAATCCCTAAGGTAGCCTCCGGGAAGAAACTGGAGGAGTTCAACCTGAGTGCCGAGGAAGGTTTCTTATTATCGCGAGTAGATGGATCGACTCCGCTCGAGCAGTTACTGCAGTCATCCGGACTAGATGCAGACAAGGCTCAAGAAGCATTCGGCAAGCTCTGTGACAAAGGCATTCTCAGCCTTGATGCAGGAGCAAAAGACCAGGCTGTTCAAGAGCCAAGCGACGAGCAAGAACCATACGGCGGGATGGTATTCGACCCGTTTGAGTTGGCCGAGGAAGTTGACCTCGATGAGGAGCTCAAGAAAAAGATCCTGTATCTGCATGCTAATGCTGACAAGTTAACTCATTATCACCTTTTGAAAGTTCCTCAGCGAGCAGAACCCAAGGCTATCAAGAAAGCCTATTTCAGTGTTTCGAAAGAGTTTCATCCCGATTCATATTTCAGAAAGAATCTGGGTAGTTACAAAAATAAAATCGAGGCCATTTTCAAACGCATAAGCAGCGCTTACGAAGTATTATCTAACGAACAGAAACGCAAGGCTTACGATGGCACCATACCTTACGAGCCGACTGCTGAAGAAATCAAAGAGCAGGCGCAGGCCGATGTGCGCAAGGGTCGCAGTGAGCGGCTCAAGGAAGAGCGTCGCCAGAGACTGTTGCGGCGAACGCCGGTTGCTCGCCAGAAATCGAAGGCACGCCAGCACTTTGAAGATGCAAAAAAGCACGAAGCAGACGGTGATATTGTAAACGCTGCCAACAGTATCAAGATTGCTCTGACATTCGATCCAAAAAACGAGGAGATCAAAGAGTTTGCCGAGCGTGTAGAACCGAAAGCGGGTGAGCTCAGGGCTGGCAAGGAATTCAAGCGCGGGCAAGGTGAAGAATCAATGGGTCGCCAGGAAGAGGCTCTAAATGCCTATTTGCGCTCTATCGAAGCCAATCCGGGCGATGCCCGGGCTCTTCATCGGGCAGCCAGTTTGTTGCTCGAACTGCAAAGAGATCTCAGGCAGGCGGTTACTTTCTGCCGCTTGGCAAAGCAGTTAGAGCCGGACAACACCAAATACTTATTGACTCTCGGGCGTGTCTATATGGCTTTGGGAATGAACAAGAATGCAATTAGAGAGTTGGAAAAATACGTGAACAACAATCCGCTGGACGATCATGCGGCGGAGATGTTCAAAGAACTAAAGAAGAAGTCACGCTAAGTGTTTGTTAGCTGCTGTTTTATACCGTAGTTTGGTTTATTACAGTAACTTATGCTGATAGAATCAGTATTAACAGGAGCATGCATGGATCGCATATTGGGAATCGACCTTGGTACGACCTACTCGTGCGTAGCTTTGGTGGAAGATGGCTCGCCCATGGTGGTTGCCAATAAGGGCGGATATCGTACTACCCCGTCAATGGTAGGCATTACGGCCAGTCAAAGAAGACTGGTCGGACATTTAGCCAAGCGTCAATCGGTAACCAATCCTACCAACACAGTTTATGGGGCAAAACGCTTCATTGGACGTAAGTGGAATAGCGACGTCGTCAAGAACATGATGAGCAATGTGCCCTATAAGATGGTCGAAGGACCACACAATGATGTCCGTGTCAGGCTGGGTGGCAAGGACTTCAGTGTTCCTGAAATATCCGCAATGGTACTGACCGAAATGAAACGAGTTGCCGAAGACTACCTTAGCGCTCCTTGCCAGCGAGCAGTAATTACGGTTCCGGCTTATTTCAATGACGGTCAGCGCCAGGCAACCAAGGATGCCGGACTTATTGCCGGGTTGGATGTCATTCGAATAATAAATGAGCCGACTGCGGCTGCTTTAGCCTACGGATTTGGAAAAAAACTCGAAAAACGGATTGCCGTCTACGATCTTGGAGGCGGAACTTTCGATATTTCGATTCTGGAGATTGGCGGCGCTGTTTACGAAGTAATTTCTACGGCTGGGGATACTTTCTTGGGTGGCGAGGACTTCGACCATCGCGTGGCTGATTGGATTGTATTTTCGTTCGCTAAAGAGCATACGGTAGATTTACGCGAAGATCCGATGGCTCTGCAGCGTGTCAAAGATGCCGCCGAGAAAGCTAAATGCGAGTTGAGTTTCCAAAACGAAGTCGAGATCAACTTGCCTTTCTTGTACAGCACCGGAAAAAATAAAACGCTTCATTTTCAGAAAGTGATTAATCGATCCAAGCTGGAAGAGCTGACCGTTGATCTTATCGAGCGGACTATACAAATTTGCGAAAAAACATTACGAGAAGCCGGAGTGCGTAAAAGCGATATTTCGGAGGTCGTCCTGGTAGGGGGCCAAAGCCGGATGCCCAAAGTGCAACAAGCAGTCGAAAAGTTTTTCGAGCGCGAACCTTCGAGAAACGTCCATCCCGACGAAGTTGTCGCCCTTGGAGCAGCTATCCAGGGATATGCTCTAGTGTCTGACTCCAAAAAGGACGAAGAAGAGACTCTGCTGTTGGACGTTACGCCACATTCGCTGGGCATTATGATAGTCGGAGGCTATTTTCAGACTTTAATAGAAAAAAATACAACGGTTCCAACGAACGCCAGTCATATATTCACAACTGTAAAAGACGGTCAGACTTCGGTGAAGATTATGGTTTTTCAGGGAGAAAGCAAGGTGGCCGCCGAGAACGAACTATTGGGTGAATTCATCCTGACCGGATTGAGAGAAGCCGCGCGGGGTGCCGTTGAAATTGAAGTTTCTTTCGAGATTTCAGCCGATGGTATCGTTGGTGTGTCGGCCAGAGATCAGGAAACCGGTCGACGCCAGTCGATCGTCGTAACTGCCACGAGCGGCTTGACCGAAGATGAGATACAAGAAATGGCCGATGAAAACAAAGACTACCTGTTGGCCACTGCCCAGGAAGAAGAATTTGAGAAGATGCGCTCGGAAGCCGAGGCATTAGTAGCCAATATTGAGAAATTGAAGCCGACAGTCACCGAAGTAATCGCCAAATCAAAATTCAGCAAAGACGCACTCAAGAAGGCCGAGACTTTCCTCAAGCGGGCCAAGAACGCGATAAGTCATAAAGACATGGAAAGCCTGGCTGATGTCATGGAAAATCTACAAAGAACACTTGATACATTTCAAAGCCTGGCTTCACGATAATAAACAACCGGTGGACATCATCAATGGCTGAAAAAAAAGACTTTCGTGGACTTCTCGACAAAGGGCTGACGCACTATGGCCTCGGGCAAGTAAGTCAGGCAGTTAAGACTTGGCGCGAAGTCTTGAAAATGGATCCGGGTAACTTGCGGGCCAAGGAATATCTTCAGTTTGTAGAAGTCAACTGGGCACCCAACCAAACCAGAGACGGCGAACCCTATCGACCAGATGAAGGATCTGATCCAAACCAGGCAGCTGAAGATCCGGGACAGGTTGTTACTGCAGCCGAACCGGAGTCAGAGCCCGAACCCCAGGTTGAGCCGGAGATTTCAGAGGTTGAGCCGCAGCCGGAGCCTTCACCTCCAGTTCAAAACGAACCGGAAGTTCAGAAGCAGGAATCTTCGGACTATACAGCACCAGCCAAGCCTGTTTTGCAGGCATCTCAATGGGGTGACTTGTACGATTTCGGTTCTTCGCCAAAGCCTGCGATTGTCCAGGATCGGCCACCTTCTCCGGCGCCGCAGGCACCTACTCCGCTCCAACCCGTGCCAGAGCCCGAGCCGGTACCAGAGCCCGAGCCGGTACCAGAGCCCGAGCCGGTACCAGAGCCCGAGCCGGTACCAGAGCCTGAGCCGGTACCGGAACCGGAACCAGAACCAGAGGTTTCTGCTCCAGTCCAGGCTGAGCCTGTGTCTGAGCAGACGATTGCCCAGCAAGATATAGTGGCTTCGTCGACATTGCCACCTCATCCAGACGTGCAGCCGGTAGACGAATCAGAGGATGATCAAGCCGTGGAAACACCGCCAGCCGAACTCAATGAACATGAAGTTGTCACGAAAAGTTATGAGTCGGTTCCGACTAAAGTCAAAGTTGCTGAAGCTGTTCCAGAGGTTGCTCAAGAGACTGTTCCAGAGACTGCTCAAGAGACTGCATGGTCGCAGACTGCTTGGGATTCTAATGTCGAGGAGCCCATTCCAGTCAACAGCCCGATAGTCGAGCCGCAAGCCGAGATCCAGCTGAGTTCTGCCGAGCCGAGCGCTTTGGAATTGATCGAAGAACCAAAGCCCCCACCAGTTGAAGAAGACACAGGTGCCCTGGATTTAATAGCTGGAATCGACACGAGCCAATCGGAGAGCGCCGCTGAGTCTGAGCCTGCCGAACAAGAGGAAGAGGTCGAGGAAATTGGGGCATTGTTCAAAGGCGCCACTGATTTGCTCGAACTCGATGACTTCAGCGGAGCCCTGGAACTGCTTGCAAAAATTCTTGATCAAGAACCACATAACTTCCAGGCAAAAAAGATGTACACCGAAGCCGAGACCGAACTATCTTCGATTTATTCTTCCAAGATTGGAGATTTGGACCAGGTACCCAGAGTTCGAATGGCTGGGGATGAAATAATCTGGCTCAACCTGGATCACCGAGCCGGCTTCATGTTGTCACTAATTGACGGTCAGTTTAGTTACGACGATATCCTGACTGTATGCGGTATGAGCTCACTGGATGCTCTCCGCATTCTCGTCCAGCTTCTCCAGGAGAAAGTCATCGAAGTGATCTAATAGGACTAATTGCCAGTCAGCTCTCAGGCCAGAGGGTCGTAGGCCTCATCATCTTTTTTACGAGCTTTATAAATCGCCCGAACATATCCCATTAGTTTATCGATGTAGGATTCAAAAGGCGGACAGTGGATGTCCGAGTTCCTGAGGAGTCTTTCGGTGTTGGTGTTGTTGTAGATCGCCATAGTATTCATGTAATCAATTGCCTGGCGATGTGCCCGCGAGACCTTTTCGAGACCCGGAATCTTTAGTAGTGTTTTGGCCAACCCGGCGGACAGTCTGATCCGCGGCGGCCGTTTGCCGGCATGCGCGGCAATTAATTCATAGGCCTTCCGTGCGGATAGCGGATTTGGATCGACTATGTGGAAAGTATGATTTTCGGCCTCGGGGTGCAGGCTTAAGTAATAGACGGCATCGGTAACATAGTCGACCGGAACCATGTCGAGCGGCGCTTCACCCTTGCCGGGCAACGGCAAGGGAACCGAGACCGGCGATGAAGCAATCAACATGCCCAGATAATATGGTCCGTCGAACCTGCCGATTTCTCCGGTCTTTGAATCTCCAACAACAATTCCTGGCCGGTAAATGGATACTGGAAGCGAGTCCATTGACCTACGGACACGTTTTTCGGCCTCAAACTTGGTTGATTCGTATGCATTTCTGAAATTTTGCCCACATTCCAAATCATTCTCGGTGATGACTCCTTCACGATTACCTGAGACATAACAGGAACTCATATGATTAAAGCGCTTCAAGTGGCGGGCTTCTTCGGCAATTTCAAGCATGTTGACGGTGCCTTGTACGTTGACCCGCCACATGGTTGCTTTGGGAACTCCGAGGTAGGAGATGGCCGCCAGATGATAGATATCAGTGACTTTCCGGATAAGCTCCTTCAACTCGCTGGCCGAGAGGCCCAAATGCATGTCAGCGATGTCTCCTGTAAGAACATGAACCCGATCCAGTTTCTGGCGCCTGAAAGAACGAATGTATTTCTTGGCATCCGCGACAAATTTCTCCTGGACCAGCAAATAGAAAGTACTCTCGGGTTCGGATTTTAAGAGCTTTCGCACCAGGCACTTTCCAATGAAGCCGGGGTAACCAGTTACTAAAACGGTCCTCTTTTTCTTGGAGGTATTCCGGCGGCTTCGGGATTTGGTTGTCTTTTTTCTTGTTGTAGTTTTACTCGTCTTTTTGGGAGTCATGCTTGTCCTCCGCATTCCTGTATTAGCAGCGAGCGAACGGATTCAACCTGTCGTTGGGCCGCCGTTAGATCATTTGCATTGTCGATCAGATGGGTTGCCTTCAGTATTTTCTCATGTTGAGGCAATTGGTTTGTCATTCGCTTTTTCGCCTGGTTTTCGTCGATACCATCTCTATCACAAATTCGTTTTATCCGAATGGACTGCGGTGCAGTCACGACTATCAGCCCGGCGAGCGAGGCTTGTTGCCAGACAGCACTCCGACTTTCCAAAATGACTGCCCCTTCAATCAAGCAAGCCAGTGGTTTTGGATCCGGCAGGTCGGCTAGACGCCTATTGAACTCTTCCCAGATTGCAGGATGCATAAGGGCTTCAAGCTGAAGACGGGCTTGTCGGTCGGTAAAGACACGCTCGGCAAGTTTCTGGCGGTCGATCTTGTCAGGACAGTCAGCGCAGTCAGGAAAATGCTCGAGAACTTCCTTTGTCAACTCAGATCCCTCGGCAAGCAATTGTTTACCTAGTTCATCGGCGTCAAATGAGGGGATGCCCGATTTATGAAACATCTCGGCTATCGTACTCTTGCCTGAGCCGATTCCCCCGGTAAGGCCGTAAATAAACATCAAGACAGACAATACTGTTGCTGCAGCGGGATCACTTCTTTTTCCCACCCTTGGAGCCGGTTTGTGGCTCGGTAAACATAAAGGAATGGACGACGTCTTCATCTTTTTCGAAGAATACAACCATGCCCACTCGCCAATAATTGAAGAACGTGAAACCCTTCTTTGTAATTCGCTCGAGGTAGTCCTTGCCGAAGATGCGTTTGACCTGTTCAAGGTTGACTTCGCGGGATGGAAAAACGTCGATGCGAAAGAGTACATCATGCTTGTCAAAAAACATGTTTACTTCCAGGGCCCCTTCGATGGCCTCATCTCCCTGGTAATTCAGCGCATTCGAGAGTTTGCCGCCTTTTGAAAACTCCTTGGAAGGTTCGCCGAATTTCTCGATCACTTGTTTGCGGTTGGCCTTGCCTGGAACCATGCCTTTCCAGCCCTTGGCCGAAACAGAAAACGCCAGCAATAACAAGAGCGCCGCAACTAGAAACTTGGTACTAAAACCTATCACGTATTTCCTATTAGAAGACATTCTGCGGATATATCAAAGGTTTGAGGAATCTGTCAACCCGTCAGTTGCCTGACCAACTGCCAGAAACATCCCCATTTTCAGTTAAGCAACTGTCGGGTCAACTTGGCTGTGGAAATCTGTGCTAGAATGAGGCGTTTGTTCCGGAGGCTGGATTGAGGCGTATCCCGTTTCTTATCGTGTTGTTGTCTGTGCCGGTGATGGGTGCCGAATTCTACGTGGATCCCGAGAACGGGAGCCCCGGGGGCGACGGTAGTGCCGGCAATCCCTGGCGCACCATCCAGGAAGTCGTCGAGGCGAACTTGATCGAGAGCCGCGGCATGCATAGTGCATAGTGCATAGGGGTCACCCATTAGAAGGCTCCGGTCAACTGAATAAACCTCTCCCGCCGGAAAAAATTCCTCGCATGATCCAGTTCCCAATTTCCACCCACAAAACGGACTAACAAATCGAT
>JAFDKH010000109.1 GCA_019307065.1 Deltaproteobacteria bacterium | reverse complement strand
CAAATAATCAGCAGCAAACACAAGCCACAATACAATGCTTTCATGGACCGGCTCCTTTCGTTGAGTTCACTTTTTATACCGAAGCCCGGCCGGGAGTGCAAGCTGCAGATCAATCCAGGACTTTCTTGAGCTGGCCGATGAGTTTTCTGAACCTGTATGGCTTTTGAATAAAACCCGCAAGGCCCTTGCCGGCAAAGCGACTAATCAAATCATGTTCGTTGTAGCCCGAAGTCAGGATTACTTTGACATCTTTTTTAATGCGCCGCAGTTCTCTGAAACACTCCTCGCCGTCCATGTACGGCATGGTCAGATCCAGCAGGACGCAGTCAATTTTGTCGGCTTGCTCGGTAAATATTTCCAGCGCCTGGCGGCCGTGGCCGGCAGTCAGGACAGTGAGTCCCAGGTGCTCGAGCATCCGCCGGGCAACCACCTGGATAGTTTCCTCGTCGTCAACCAACAGGACCGTCCCGCTTGTCTGCCAGTCTTCGATACCCTCGAGCTCCGGCTCAGCGGACATTGCCTTTCCGGTGACCGCCGGCAAGAGCACCTTGAAGGTCGTGCCCTTACCCGGTTCGGAATAGATTTTTATGGCTCCCTTGTGGCCGCGCACGATCCCGAGCACGGCCGCCATTCCCAGCCCGCGCCCGGTAAACTTGGTAGTGAAGAATGGATCGAAGACCCTGTTGATTGTCTCGGCATCCATTCCGATTCCGCTGTCCGAGACCTCGATATAGCTATAGATTCCCGGCGACAAATTGTCGTCTAAGTAAGTCACGTCGAGATACTCGCTGTCGCACTCAATCGACCCGATCGAGATTGCGATTACACCGCTCTTGTCCCCGATTGCGTCAGAAGCATTGGTGATCATGTTCATAATCACCTGGCGCAATTGCGAAGCGTCAGCTTCTACCGCAAGAACATTGGCGGCGAAATCGTATCTAATAACCGCTTTTTTGGACATTGAGATTTCCAGCAAGTGACCCATCTCTTCAACCAGAAGCTGCAAGTCGATCTTTTCGACTTTGAAAAGCCCCTTGCCGGAGTAGGCCAGCATTTGTCTGGCAAGATCGGCGGCCCGCTGACCGGCTTTCTCAACGTCTTTGAGATAGTCGACAACCGGCGATTCGGGCGGCAAGTCGGCCAGCGCCAAACTTGCGTTGCCTAAAACCCCCATTAAAAGGTTGTTGAAATCGTGGGCGATCCCTCCGGCCAGGACTCCCAGGCTTTCCAGCTTCTGGGTGTGCAGGATCTGGCGTTCGAGCTCGAGCCGTTTCTCTTCGGCTTGTTTTATTTCTGTTACGTTGCGGACAATCGCCAGAACATGCTCGGCTCCACACTTGACAATCCGGGCCTCGAAATGACCAGTCACACCACTGACCTCGAGAGTATATCCACATGTCTGAATTTTATCTGTTGCCCTTACCTTGTCGATGGCAGCCAAAATTTTTTCGGCCACCTGGGGCGGCAATAACTCGGCAACTTTCTTGCCAATGGCTTGTTCGCGTGGAACATATAATTCTTCTGTGTTGCCGGCCTTGCAATCAACAAATCTATTTTCTCGATCCAATACAAACAACAAATCCGGGTTGGCTTCGAACACGGCCCGCAAACGTTCCTCGGACTCACACAACTTTTGCTCGGCTTGCTTGCGTTCGGTGATGTCGCAGATATGTTCGGCCACCATGCTGACCTGCCCGGACTCGTCAAAAATGGGGTAGACATTAATCTCGCGAGTTATGCCGTCGACCGGGTTGGTTTTCTCGAGGCGCTTGGGCTTACCGGTCTCGAAAACCTCCAGGGCATGGCAGGGGTCACAGGGCGTGTCGCGTCGCATGTATACCGAGTAGCATTTAGCGCCTTGATGACCTGTCTTTTCGTCAAAGTACTCATGCCCGTGAAAATTGCTGACCACGATGTTGAGATCGCGATCATGGACCGTGAGTAAATCGGGAATGGCGGTGAAGATTGCCTTCAACATTGAGTCGCTTTTTTTCAGGTCCTGCTTCGGCTTTTTAGGTTTCGAATTTCCTTGTTCGGCTGCCATAGGCGGCCCCCTCCCCTGGGCGAATCAGCCACCCGCCAACCATCAGTGCATTAAAAACCTTTCCCCTAAGTGCCCTGATGATGTTGGGTTTTGATTCGTAACTTCTATAGTTTGGTTACTACAGACACTTGCTTTCTACAAGGGGTTTTATGGAAACAGCCGTCGACGCCGGACAAGAATGCCGATCAGTAAAACCGCCAATCCCAGACTCAGTTCCGTTTTAGCCGGGGCAGAACAACCGCAGCCAGAGGCTGTCCCATTTGTATTGCCACCATCACCGTCACCGTCGGGTGTGGGATCACCCTCGTCACACAACCCGTCGCCATCACGATCAGATCCATCGTTTCGGGGGTCTGCAAAACCTGAGACCGAACAGTCATCGCAGGTATCGTTGTCCGAGTCACCGCATATGTTTTTGTCGTCGGGATCGGGATCATCCTCGTCGGGTATGTGATCACCGTCTGAGTCCAACGCCACCCTTACTGTCAGGTTGAAGGGCTCGGCCTGCAGACTCGACGCCCCAACCCGATAGCCAAGTTGCACTTCTAGCTGATATTCTCCGAAATCCGGAAACTGGAGCGTGGTCCAGCGCCCTCCCTGGCTGGGAGGATCTCCGGCCATTGCGGCCTGGCCACTGATTGATCCAATCGGCCACGAAATCTCGGACCCGTTCTGCGCACCGCCGGGTTCGATATCCGCAGCCGAGCAATCTGCCGAAAATAAAAAGGCAAGCACGGCATCCAGGGCAGCCCCGGAGCCGGGGTTGCTGTACTGGGCAGTGAATGTGCTCTCGACTGGGACTGTCTGGGCCGCTACGACTTGATCGCCGTCCAGCGAAAGGACGATATCCGGCTGGCCAACCGAGGTGACACAATCGGCCTCGAACAGCGCGTTGAGAAACAAGCGCGTGCCCTGGCTGTCAGGGTTGGCACTCAGCGGAACATCTGTGTTGTATCGGTGGCCGCCTAAATAGCTAACCTTGCCCATGGTGCATTCGCCCGGATTGTGCTGCGTATCGTCATCACCGATCCAGCACTCACCTTCCATGAAACCGGTCATCCAGATATCCTGATCGCCGGGACCGTCGGGCCCGGTAATGAATGTTACATCCATGTCGTTTATATATTTTGTCTGCAAGTAGTCACTTAGATTGTAGGCCGGCTCACTCCCGCCAACGGTTTCGAAGGCGCCGTCCATTTGATTGTACGGCACAAACGGGTAGAAGATCTTGATCGAGCTTGAATCCGGACGATCGGCAATCAAGAACCCGGCTCCAATCTCTTTATCTGAACTCGGCAAACAACAGTCGCGTGCCCCGGCGTTGCAACCGCCTGAAACACATTCGAAGTCCGCCTCTGAGCATTGCCCGTTGTCACAATCGGGCGGATGGCCGGTGGTAGTCAGGAAATGCCCGTTGCGATGGGAGTCGTCTAAGAAGGGCCACTCGGGATTTGGGACGGTGTTCTCGTAGGCGTTAACGGCCTGGCACTCGGCAAAGAAGTGCACCGGGTATTGCAAAAACTGACGGACTTCCGCCACCACTTCGTGTCCGTGGTAGGTGATTGTTTCTCCGTTACACTCGGCCTGGGTTGCCGGGCAGTCACCGTCGTCACACTCCACGGTTTCGCGGTCTTTGACGTCCCAGTGCATGCTCATAATCTGGCAGAAGGCCGGTACGCCGTCCGAGGTAAATAAAGCCCCGTTCTTGTGATCCATGTTGAGATTGTCGCAGGTGCCCATGTCCCCCATGACACTCTTGACGGTCAACATGTCCGGGTTGACAGTGCCCGGCCCGCAGTCGTCCTGGCCGCATTTAGCATCGGGGAACTCGTTACCGTTCGACTGGGGTATCCCGGCTGCCCTCAAATAGCCGGTCGCGATTTCTTCGTTGCCATCTGAAAAGACCGCGATGGTCGGGGCGGCTACCATTTTTTTGCGCACATAACCGACAAAAGATTCATCGACTTCGTGGACCGTAACAACATTGAAGACAGATCTCTCGGCCCAGGGGTTGTCAGCCCAGGTGGCTTGATCGTTCCAGACATCGATTATTGCAAGAGCCGCAGTCCGATCGGCTGCCGCTATAACAAACGGCCCTCCGCGGTAAGCGTGGCTAGGCACGGGATCGCCGCGGGCCGCCTGGCCGGCGCCATCCCAAACAACCTTGCCCAGGGTAGTGAAGTCGGGACTAGCTGTCGGGTAGTCACACTTGACACCCGAGCCTTCGGTTAAACAATCCCAGGCACATTCATTCCCGGCCGTGTCGCAGGCGGCTGCGTGCCAAGTCTTGTCCGGATCGATGACCCAGTTGACGTTGACTCCCTGGCGCAAGAGTTGAAAAATCAATCCATAAGCCTGGAAGATCCCGCTATCCTGGTAGGCCAGATCCATGGGAATGATCAGGCTGCCCGGCTCGAATGTCTGTTGCTGGCCAGCCCGAGCGGGTGCAGCGCTTGCCAAAACAAATCCAATGACGATTAGAAAAACCGCACGTTTCATGCACTTCTCCTCTGGACAATTTCAACAATAGTAACATTAACGAGGGCATAATGTTTCCAAATCCGTGGCCCATCGGGCTTGGTTGTAAGATTGGCCCACCTGGGCTTATAGTCATCGAATGACAGCTACCCAACAAAAAGAATATATCCGCAAGCTGATTACCCGGATCGTCGACGAATGTCCCCGGCGCCAATCGACCAGCGCCGATGAGCGTCGCGCTCAGCTAATCATGAAGACCGAGTTCGATAAATTGGGCTTGAGCACCTCGGAGCATGCTTTCAAGTTCAACAACAATTTTCACACGATCTTCGCTTTGCACCACGGGCTGGCCTGCCTGGGCACTCTGGTTTCCGGCCTGGCTCCTTGGGCCGGGTTCTTGCTGCATTCGACAAGCGCGGCATCATACTGGGCCGACTCAACCAGACGCGGTTACTTCTTGCGGCGCCTGTTTCGATTCAGGCCGGCCAGCAACATTCTGGCAGTCTTACCCGCCAAGAAAGAACCCGACTTGCGGATCGTCTTTTTAGGGCATGCCGATGCCGGGTTCACCGGCCTGGTTTTCAATCCCGAGATTATTAGGCGTATGCAGGGCGAACTTCCCGCGCCGCTCAAATTCTTAAAGCGTCCGATGGCTCTGTCAACCAGGCTACATGGTGTCCTGGCCGGGATTGATCTGCTACGCATGTTTCTGGGCCCTTTGGCCCTGCCGTTGCGCCCACTCGAGTTCCTGTTGACCACTCCATCGTTGATTATTTTACTTGCCAATCTGGAGATATTGATTCGCAACGAGGTTTCTCCAGGGGCCAACGACAATCTGAGTGGCGTAGCCGCACTAGCTGTCCTGGCCGAACGCTTTATGAAAAAGAAGCATCCGAATGTAGAGTTTGTCTTTGTGGTAACCAGTTGTGAAGAAGCCAGCATGGGCGGGGCCGACGCACTGGCGCGCGACATGCAAGACACTTGGGACAAGAAGAAAACGGTGGTAGTCGCCCTTGATGGACTTGCAATGGGCGATTTGAAATTTACCGATGCCGAAGGTGAAGTTGTCCAAATGCCCGTGCCCGAGTGGCTGTGTGACCTGACTCGCCGAACAGCCGCAACCTCTAAGCGCTTTGCCGAAATCAAGGAATTTAGAGTCTCGGTTGGAGGAACAGACACGCAACCATTCCTGGCTCGCGGCTATGACTCCATCAGCTTGCTCTGCGCAGATGACCAACTCGGTGCACCGCGCAACTATCACGTACCCCAAGACACTCCCGAAAACCTCGACGTCGACAAGGTCTTGTTTTCGATTGATTTCACCGAAAAGCTAACCAGGGCAATCATCAAACATCGTCTGGGAGGCTGATATGAAGTACCCGGCCCTTATTATTATTTTGTTGCTCAGCTTGGGTTTGCCGATTTTACCGGGCTGCTCGGGTGCGAGTTCTTCGAACCCGGACGCCGGCAGCGACTTGCCCGACAAACTACCCTTTACTCTTACGCGCCCGGATGTCGGCCAGCCACTCAGTCAGGCAGAGATCAGCGCCGTGACGGTTCGGATAACCGGCTTTTGGAAACAGATTGACTACTTCACCTGGGTTTACGAAACCTGTCACGGAATGGACATCTCAACCGGCTACCCCGACTACCTTATCTGGTGGCACGACGTAGATGCCGTAAAGCTTGGCGACACGGTGACTTTCCGCAACAACAGCGCCTACGGCGGCAGCCATAACAACGCCGACCCGACCGCCTCGGTCCTGATCCAGGCCATCGGCGGGTATCTGCTGACCGGCGACCAGGCCATGGGCATGCTAGTCGAGCAGTTCGCCAAATCGATCACGGCTACCATGCAGGGCTTTGTCTTTGACGAATCAGATCCGCTCGAATTTATCATGGCCCGCAACATCGTCACTCACAACCACACCTTCGTTTTGCCGAGTGGTAAGAAAAAAGCCGTCGACTATACCGACTGGTACACAACCTACGAGGGCTGGAACGCTAACCGGGTTCACTACCCGAACAATCCCACCTGGGGCGATATCTACGTGACCACCATGCGTTCGAAGGATGACGTACCTTACATGTACCGAGCGGCGGCCTGGTTCCCTTACTTGATTGAGTATGCCCCCGATCAACCGGTTCGCGAGGCGGCCGCCGAGGCCCTGGCTTACATGCAAGGCTTCGCCAAAGATATCGTCGACAGCGGTTACTATATCAGGAGCAAGGACGAAGAAGGCCAGGTGTACATACCCGATCAAGATCTGGCCAGCTTCAATGACTACATAGAAATCTTCCCGGACGCCGAGTGCGACCCGCGTCTGGCGAGTGCCTTGCTTGCTTATGCTGAACCGCTCGACATCGATTGCGGCAGCGGCCAGGGCAGCGGCTACGACATGGTGGCCGGCCAAGGCCATTACTTCAACTACTCGATCATCGATGTTTTTCATCTGTCGGCTCTGCAGTTGGCCCTGACCAGCGGCCACGCCCGCATAGCCGAAGACCTGCTACTGGGTTACATCACGCGCCTGGAGCGCTACCGCGATCCCGATGGCGGTGAACCGGGCTGGGACCACGAAGACTGGGAACGCGACATAGCTTTGCTGTTGCTGCACGGCGCCAGCCTGGGCATGCCGCTGACTTCAGAAGAGGCCCGCCAGGTTCACAAGTTTCTGGATCAGTCGGTCAGCGAATACGAAGATTTTCCCAACTGGAACCTGTGGGACCCATCCGTCCCCGACGGCACTTATAGTTTTCGTGATGGTTTCCACCCGGCCCACCGGGCCGCAGCCTTTCGGATCGAGGACATCGCCTATCTACTGGAATATTGCTGGTCGCCGTTTAAAAACCCGGCCGGGGTCGAGTTCGTCGATTGCGAAATCGTAAGGAACCCGGCCCGCTGGGGACTCGACTAACCCAAGCTAAGCCCAAAAGGCCGGTCTGGCCAGACCCTGATCGAGCAAGTCTTGGTTCAAGAAGTTACCAGAACTAATGACCTTGTCTTTCTCTCCGGATAGACTGTCGTAGAACACGTCAGCCACATAACGCGCGTAGCGATCGGTCTTGTAGGTTTTGACGACAACAAACTCGACGCCTTTGAGCACTCGTTTGACGAAGCGCGTGGCTTTTTGTCCCTGACTGAATTTTATTTCGGGCGTATCGATTCCCCTGAGCCGCAGGCGCTTGACTACCCAAACATCGAAGCCCAGATCGATCTTGACGTCCAGGGTGTCGCCGTCGACGACTTTTTCGAGCGTGGCCAGATAGCTGTGGATGCCCGCGCCCGGCCGGTCGAGTTGCCAGGCTTTTGCACCGGAGGCTTTCAAATTCTCTTTTTGATAGAGCTTGCCGCGCAGCGCCCGCCGCATGGTTCGGGTCGACCAATTCTCTTGGGCCGCACGCTGCAAATAAAAGCCACGCTCATTGACGTCTTTGATCGGCAGTAACTCCGAGTGGATTGCCCAGCTCAGTTTCTTCAGATCGGGCTTGTCGGGCAGCCCCTCGGGATAGGTATTGAAAAACTGTAGCGCCCGGTAGAGGGTCGAAGATGAAATTTCCAGATCGGCGGCCAGGCTGTTGACCAGATCGCTGGCGGCCTTTTTGTCGCCGATGTCTTGAAATTTGGCCATACGTTCACCCAGGCTCCAGTAGGTTTGATTGCGAATATCAACCAGGGCCTCAAGGACTTTGCTGCGGCCGCTTTCGATGATGTCAGCCAGATCTTCGACTAGTTTCTTGTAGCCTTTTTTTATCGCCAGAGAGTGTGTCATGTGGTGAATATATAAGGATATAATTGATATGTCCAGCATTTTCGCGACAGTCGCGACAGTCGCGAAAATAGCTCATTCCTGTTCGTCTAGGAGCAGCTTGGCCCTTTCGGCCAACTCGTGTTGCGGGTATTGTTTTATCAGGTGTTGTAAAATTCGCTGGCCGGTGTCAGCTTTGTCGGTCTTTTCGATCAGCAATCGTCCGGCTTTGAACATGGCTTCGGGTGCATGTGGCCCTTGGGGATCTTTTTCGGCCGCCCGGCGGTAGGCCCGGGCCGCCTCGAGGAACTCGCCGCAATCCACAAGGAGCTGGGCCAGTATAAACTCCCGCTCGACGTCCAGTTCGGGGATCGCGCCGAGAGCGATCAAACCACGAAAAGACTCGAGCGCCTTGGCATCGTCGCAGCTATCCAGGGCCAGCCATAACTGGCTGACCAGCCGGCGCTCGACCGGATCGACCTCGCCGTCGGCCTGGTCCGAATCGGCGGGCGGGCCCAGCTCTTTTTCAAGCGGCCGCGCCTCGGGAAATTCGGGCTCGAACAGATCGTCTTCGCTCAGGTAGCCCAGTTTCACGGCGTTTTGATAGATCAGCCTGCCCAGGATCAAGCCCATGAAAACCGGCACGATCAGCTCGATAAACTCGTAGGCCCAGGCTTGAACGAACGGGATATAAAACCCCCGAAACCATTCGGCGATCGAGAAGGTCAGTGCGTAGTGAACGAACAACAAAACCAACCAGACCGCGACGGTAATCAAATAGTGTTTTGGAATGCGCCAGATCAGGGCCAGCACGTAGGCCGGATTGAGGATCTGCAAAATCGAACAACCTATGGCCGCGGTGATCACGGCCCCGGGATAGTAGAGCAGGCTGGCAGCGATGATAACTATCAAGAGCGGGTCGGACATGACCATGGCCGGTTGGTCGATTAGAATCCGCAGGCCATACTCGCGCCAGATATAAATACCGGCCGGGGCATACAGCAAAGCCGAAACCAATCCGAGCCTGAGAAACGGAAAGATTATATTGTCGACTATGGTTTGAAAGTCCGGCGGATCGGGTAGTTCCAGTCTGCCGTCGGCAGCCTGGTTGATTACGAAAAACAAATAACCGGCGTAAACCCCGCCGGCAACCACGTTACCGACCAAGGGAAATAACGACTCCATCAGCATAATGAACAGCGCTAAAAAGAGCATTTGGACCAACCCCCAGCCGAAAAAAATCGCCTGGCCCAGTTTTGGCAAGACATCCCAGTAGGGACGTTGGTCCTTGGGCACCATCAACAAATCGGCCATCTGGCCGCATATCCGGCAGCGGACAAACACCGAGTTGCCGCGCCAGTCGTTCTCGGCGCAGGCCGGGCAAAGGTTTCGCCGGCACTCGCGGCATCGCCAGGCGGCCTGCTCGGCTGGATGCTGACTACATTTGGTCGTTTTCAAAGGTTGGTCGGCTGCCATGCTCTTCTATATCAGTTTGGTCTGACCAGCCGGCTAAAAGCTCAGCCGACAATGTGCGCGCCGTAACAGGCGTACCAGTCGTCCTCGCCGTCGGGTCCGCAGGTGACCGCTCTGACGCAGGCTATATAGTTCGCCAGAATCTCCGGTTTGAGACACATATAGAGGCCCTGGTTGCGTTGTAAGGCCTCCCGGCAAAGCTCCATGGTGGTCAGTTCTTCCCAGCCACACTCGCTGACTTTCTCGCACATCTGCTCGATCTCGGCGCTGACATCGGCCTGACACAACTGGTTGGCCGTATAAACGCACTGCTGGTTTTCTTCGCAGGGTACAACCGTGCAAGCATCCAGGGCTTCCATGACAGTTTCTTTATAGGTCTTTTCCCAATTGTTGCAGATCAGAATATTGGGTTCGCGCAATTGGTCGGCGTTTTCGGGTGGAATGATCTCGCACTCGATCATCCGGTCGACATAGGCGGCGCAATCGATCACCCCGCTGCCTCCCGAGCAAGATCCAAATAACAATCCCAGGCCAGCCAACAAGATTATCGATAATATTTTGGACGCTCGCATGAATTCCTCCAGGTATTTATCAAGGATTGATTCTTTTACGCTTGACGAAGATATGCGGGTGGCCGTCGGTGTTTTCTTCGAAAGCGACATGCAAATAGCCGTCGCCGGCCGAGTAGGCCAGGCTGGGGTCAGCGGCCGAGTTGGCCAAGTCTACGTTGAGCTGGTCGCCGTCGATGACCCATTCGCTGAGAGCGCTGTTGAAGTAGGCTACATAAATGAAATAGCCGTCGTATTGGTTGCTCTCTTGCCAGGCCAGCCAGAGCTGTCCGTCAACCATCAGCAAGTCGGGATTGTTCGAGTCGTAATGATCCGAGGCAGAAAAAGCCGAGACCGGACCACTCCCGACTGTTTCCCAGGTGCCGGTATATCTCTTGACATAAATATGCCGGGTGTCATCGGTTGAGTTGGCTTCCGAGTAAGCCACGTAGACAACGCTGCCGTCGGCTACAACCGATGGCACCGGCAAATTGTTCGAATCCCAGTCATCGGCGATCGAGTCACCCAGGTTAACAAAGTTGCCCGCGCTGTAGCGCGAAACGTAGAGATTGGTCAGCCACTGTTCGGTTTGGTCTTGCTCCCACTGGGCCACAATAGGAAAACCGGATGAGTCAATCGCCAGGCCGAGCGTGCGTACGTCGGTCGCGTAGCTGCCGTCTGTATTATTGCGGCTCAAAATCGAAGAGCGGGTCGATCCGCCGCTGGCAACTTCGGCCACCCAGCTGCCGTTCTCAGTGTCCGGATCAGGCACGACGTCGGCTTCGACCCAGGCTACCCGCGGGTCGCCGCTTGGCGGACAGGCGATGGCCGGCTCCCAGGCGTCAACCCCGCCGGGCGGGTCGCTCCAGATGACCGAGACCTCGGCCCCGCCGTTTTGCTGGGTCCAGCCGCTCGCCTGGCTCCAGTGATAAACGAAGATGCGATCGTAAAAAGTGTCGTCATTGGCGGTTGCATCGCCGGCATGCGAGTAGGCCATGAAAACGTCCTGGCCGCGCGTGCAAAAATCCGGAGTCGAGTAGATCGATGAGTTGGTGTTGTTGGCACTGGGGTCGGGCTGGGTTGTGCCCCAGGTGCTGCCGTCGTAGATATTCAAGTGGGTCCGGAAACTCTGGTGGCGATAGCCGACCGCCGGGCTGGTCCCGATCACCAACATAGTCGGGTCTTCAGACTCGGCCCCGGCCGGACTCACCTGGCCGCCGAGTTGCTCCCATTGGTAAGTAACATTCTCGTCGCCGCCGGCATCAGAACCGGCATCGCTGCCGGCGTCGCTGCCCGTGCCGTTACCGTTGCCACACCCAACCAGCAGAACTCCACCCAAGAAAAGAACCAGCACCCCAAGACAACGTAGTTTATTCAGCTGCATTTCAATGTACTCCTTTAAAGTAGAAACTCCCCACTTCACTGGATACTAATCTGCCAGTATCCAGCAAAATAAACAACCGCAACTTTGAGCTGCGCCAGGCCTTGTTCCGATAATCAATCTAGAAATACTTGAAGAAAATCTCGAAGACCTTTGAGCCGCTGCTCATTAATTCAGCGCGGGTGATCTTGGTTTTCAGTTCTTCCTCGGTCTTGGGAAAGACACCCTTGCCGCTCATCTCGACCCTGAGCTGACGGATACCGTCATTGTAATACAGCGCCAAGTGGTGCGAGCCGGAACGCGAAGTGCCGCTGGCGGTAGTGTTCTCGACATAGGATAAGACGTAGACCGTAAGTACTTTTGTTCCGGCCACTTCGGCCTGGCCGATTTCGTAAACCAGCTTGGGGTTCTCGCGGTGGGCCTTGGCCATCATCATCCATTCGGGCAATTGTCTCTTTTTTTGTTCGAAGACTTCTTTCGAAAACCCGATACACTTGAAAGGACAATTGCCGACATTGACCATGGCCTGGATTTTTATACCGCTGGCGTTGGCCTGGTTGGTGACATACCAGGGACCGACACTCCCGGCCGCCATCTGCCCGTCGACAGTCCGTTTGTAATCGGGCAGATCGAGCACGGCTAGTTTTTTCAAGACATCTTCGCTGAATTTTTCTTTGGTGTCTTCTTTGGGGGTGGTCTTAGCGGGCTGGTTGGATGTGCCTTTATCGCCCTTGTCTTCGCAAGCCGTAAAGTATAAGGCGATCATGCAAATCAGACCAACAGTTCGAATCCAGCTAGGCATGGCATCCTCCTGCGATAATTTCTAATTATTCGAGTGACCCGAGCACATCATTAGGCCGTATGCTTGTCAAGCCAGTCTTTCTTCTGGTCACTGTTTCTTTGCGGCTCGACCATAGTGTATACTCACCCTCACTATGATTATCCAAAAAACCTTTACGAATATTTGCTTGATTGTGATCATTGTCTGCCTGACGGCTGTCGTCGCGGCCGCCGACTGGCACGTGGCCCCTGCCCCCGACGGAGTCGACGGGGCGGCCGGCAGCCAGGCCGCTCCACTGGCGACCCTGGCCCATGCGGTTTCGCGGGCCGGCCCGGGCGATCGAATTCTGTTGCGCCGTGACGGCAGCTACCGGGTCGACAATCTCGACCTGGGCGGCGACTTGAGCGTCACGGCTTACGGCAGCGGGGCCGATCCGATCGTGACCGCCGCTTTCGAAATCGACCTGCCAAATACTTGGGCCCAAAACAACAACGTGCGTAGCGGCCCGATTGCCGAGCCGGTCCTGGCCTGCTATGTCGACGGCCGTTTCGTTCCTTTAGCGCGTTACCCCGACACTGGCTTCTTGCGAATCGACAACGACGACGACCCCGATCAGATCGTCGATTCCGATCTGGCCTTGCGACCGGGCGTGGCGGCCGGGCGCTGGACCGGGGCCCAGGTGCGCTGGCGGCGCTGGAGTTGGTGGTGGGAGACCCGGCCGATCGACAATCACAGCGCCGTCGACACTCTCGAACTCGGCCCAGAGGGGCGCTTCGATAGCCTGATCAGCGATCCCGGTTCGGGCTACTTCATCGACAACGACTTAGATGAACTCGACGCTCCCGGCGAATGGTTCTGGGGCGGAGGAACCCTGTACGTCTATCCGCCCAGTTGGGCCGACCCCGACACAATGCGAGTCGAGGTGGTCACTACAGCTGAAACCGGCCTGCTGACCTCGGGCACATCACTCAGCTCGGTCCAGTTCCAGCGTTTCGCCGGCCTGGCGTTGCAAATTGGCCGACCGGCCACGATCGAAGACTGCACTTTCGCTGAGATCGAAACCGATGCAATTCGCTACACCTGGGATGCGCAACCTTTCACCATCCGCCGATCAATCTTTAAAGACATTCGCAACGTGGCTATCCAGGGCTGGGCCAACGACCAGGCCCCCAGCGGCTCCCTGATCGAGCGCAACTTGTTTCTCAGAATCGGCATGCAGCCCGGCTACGGCGGGAGTGGTTCATGGCACGCGGCCGGTGTCATATTAGGTAACGCCAACTCGGCCGTTTTCCGGCTCAACCGGCTGGTGGATAGCGGCTACGCCGGAATTATCCTGGGCAGCGACGGCCAGACCGTCGAGCGCAATGTCTTCGTGCGCAGCATGGGCACCCTCAACGACGGCGCCGCGGTCTACACCAACTGCAACGCATCGATCATTCGCGAAAACATTATCTTGGACACAATCGGCAACCTGGAGACTTCGCATCCCTGGTACCCGCTGGGGCACGGGATCTGGCCGGAGTTCTTGGAAGACTTTCGCGACAGCGACATCAGTTTCAATACCATTTACGGCAGCAACGGCCACGGCATCATGCTGCCCAATAACTTCAGCTGCACGATCTCTTCGAATGTAACCCTAGACAACCGCCGGGCCGGGCTGGGATTGTCCGGCGACGACAACGATCAACAAGATCATATGATCAGTCAAAACACGCTGGCGGTCGTCAGCCCAACCCGCCGCATCCAACTCCCCGAGAATTTAAGCCAGTGGTGGCTGCCGCCCTACGACCCGCCGACCCCGGTTGCACTAGAGTACGAACCGGCCGTCGACTACGGCCTGATGACGGCTACGACTTTTATCGCCCCGCTCGTCGCCGACGTCGGGGTTATTCGCCCCGATGGTGCAAGCGATATCGACAACCTGACCGATTGGGTTAACGCGGCCGCCTGGGCCAGCGCCGATAACTCGCTGGTTGTCCGCAAGCACGCCATCTTGTTGTTCAACGACACCGAGAACGCCAAGGACATGCCCGTCCCGGCCGGAACCTGGAGCTTGCCCGACGGCAGCGCCGTTTCATCCCCTATCAGGATCGAATCTTTTCGGAGTGTGGTCTTAGTCAGCGACAACCCGGTCGGCAACCAGCCGCCCTACTACGCCGCTTCGGGCATCGACTGGCGCGCCGATGTGCCGACTGACGATTTCATGACTCCCGAGCCCGACGGCGGTTTCGACGGCGGCCCCGACGCCGGGCAAGACGCCGGACCGGACGGCAGTGACCCGGGCAGCAACGCGGGCGTCGACGGCGGGCCGCAGATCGACGCCGGCGACTCGAGCGACGCCGGATCTAGTGCAGGCGAAACCGGCGGCCCGGTGGTCGGCAAAGGCTGCGGCTGCAGCACGACTTACCCAAATGCAAGTTTGTTCTTGGTCTTCGGACTGCTTGCGCTTTTGCGGCGCAGGACGAATCGACTCTGATGAGGTTCTTATGGGCCGTCTTATAATCGTGTTTTTTTTATGTTGTCTGATTTTTCCTGGCTGGCAGGCCTCCGCCGACTCCGACCAGATAGACGAGACTGCCCTCCATAAACGCATCGAAGCCCGGATAAATGCAGAAATTACGAAAAACGGATTTCCCAGTCTGGCATTTGGAATAGTTCAGGGAGACAAACTCGTTTTTACAAAATATTCAGGCCTGGCCGATCGCGACGCCAAGAAGAAAGCGACCTCAAAGACTCTTTACCGGATCGGGTCGATCAGCAAAGTCTTTACGGCAACCTTGTTGATCATGGCCCGCGACAGCGGTCACCTGCGCCTCGACGACTGGCTGGCTACCTACCTGCCGGCCGATATTCCCCTGGCCTTTGACCCAAAAGGTGCTTTTGAAATTACCTTGCGGCACCTGGCCACTCACAGCTCGGGCCTGGCGCGCATGCCGGCGGCTATGCGCACGAAAAAAGACGACCCGTATGATCGTATTTCAAAAGCAGAGCTGCTGGCCGGTCTCAAACAAACCAAAATGGATTTTCCGATCGGCCGCAGATATAGCTATTCCAACCTGGGTTTTTCGTTACTCGGGGTTGTCTTGGAAAAAGCCTTCGGTCAACCATACGAAAAAATTCTCGAAAAGCTTCTGCTTGAGCCGCTGGGAATGAAAGACACGGCCGTCTCGCTAGATAAAGCCAAGACAACCAGGCTGGCTACTCCTTACTCAAAAAGCAACACCAACAAAAAAACCGCCGATTGGAAATTGGGCGCCTTCTCACCGGCCGGCGGAATCGCCTCGACTATCGAAGACATGGCCTTGTTCATAGCCCTGCAGCTCAAAGCCGGCAAGAGCGGTAAACATGTCGTCTCGAGCGGCAGCCTGACCGAGCTGCATACTCCCCAGCGCTTGACCAACAATTGGCAAGGCGCCGTCGGCCTCGGCTGGCATGTGCAACCCTCCAACCAATACGGAGATATCGTCTGGCACAACGGCGGCATGGACGGCTTTCGAAGTTATTTGGGGTTCGCCCCGGCCCGCCAGGTGGGTATCGTCATTCTGACAAACTGCGGCAAGAGCGTCGACCAACTCGGGCGCTGGTTATTGGACGAGGCTGTTTTCGCCTACGGGCAAGAGACAAAAACGCCGGTCGCCGAAGAAGTATTGAGTACCGCGCGCACTTTGTCGAAATACATTGTAAAGAACCCCGCCGACGACATTGCCGACTTGTTTCACGCTGGTTTCCTGAAAGCCATTCCTCTGGAAAAAATCAAACTGTTATTTTCGAGAATATTTGCCGAGCATGGCCAATGTGAAATTGCCCAGACGAAAGCCGGCCTGAAGCCACGCAGTGCAAAGGTGCTGCTCAACTGCAAAGACGGCAACACGGTTCGATTTCTACTCCAGGTCGATTCCGGCCAACCGCCCAAAATCATCTACCTGCTTTTTAAGTAGCCGGGGTTTGACCTTTCAGTCGCCGGCTTTCCTGCAGCTCCAATCTGAAATCACCTGTTGCGTCCGGGCTTTTATTCGTCGCTTCAGGTTGACCGCGTCCTGGTCGGATTCGAGCGCTTCGATGGCGGACGCCATCAACAATACCCACTCGGTCCTGCCGTCGCCGCAGTCCACGGAATCGAACTGGGCCAGGCTGAATTCGTCACCGTAGGCTTCCTGCCAAGCCTGGCTGACGGCCAGATCGTGGAGCCGCTGGGATATCCAGACCTGCGGACGATCTTCCCCGGTGCTTATACCCCGCAGCACGGCTATGCAGGGCGGCTCGGAACATTAGAATTGGATCGGTTCGAGCGGCGATTCAATCTCGTCCAGGCCCTTGCTGACGGTGTGCTCGAATTGATCCCGGTGGTGGGTGCTCGGAATGTCTGATCGCCAGGAAATGGGTTCGCCGAGTTTCTCGAAACGCATGCCTTCGATCAGCTTTTCCTGAATCGCGGCTTTTACCGTCAGCTGGTCGATGGCCTCCTGGGATTTGGCCGGGGCCGGTTCAATCCGGTCCGGCCGATGTGCGGGCGCGTCATCACGAGGCTCGGGTGGCAGTCCTTCGGCTTCGGCCACGGCCACTGCCGGAGAAGCTGCGCAGGCCGGAGGCGGCGGACATTCGCATTTGTCCTGCGGGGTGACCACCAACCCGATTGCCAGCCCCGAACCGGCCGCGAGGACAGCCACCAGGACATATGAAAAAACTTTCATCCTTTACCCCTTCCGAGTTATCCGATCCGCTGAAAGCCACAGAGTAGCCGGGGGTCGGAGGGTCTCATATGATTCCGCTGCAAAACCCAGCATACGGAAGAACCAGCGGCCTGGATCTGAGCAATGTTCGGTGACCTCGACCTCCAATGGAGGAGAGGGGTTCGGCGAAGCATCCCTTCAGGGT
>JAFDKH010000108.1 GCA_019307065.1 Deltaproteobacteria bacterium | reverse complement strand
AACCGGCCGGTTGAATCGATCTCGATAAAATAGATGTTCATCCCGGCCGAGCTTCCTGAAATGACTAGCCTGTCAAAGCGCTGTTTGGGACCGAGCTGCAATTCGACCTGCTCCAGAAAAAAAGCCAGCAGAATACCCTCGATTTCTTTCAGCTCTTCGGCGACTCTAAAACGGCCTTCGTCGGTGACCAGGTGGGCCGTTTTGAGATTTTTAGCCTTGGGCAGCGGCTCGGTTTCCAAAGAATCGATCAGGGCAAACATTTCGGCTTCTTCTATATACCAGCCATGGCGCTTGCGGACTTTCTTTTTGCGTTTGGGTTGTAAAACGAGCACTCCGTCGGATGTCAGTCGCAGCAGGTTGGATTTTAATTTTTTATTACGTGGGGCAACCTGGATCCACTCGAGGATACCTTTGCCGGGAATGTAAAAGCGCATCTTGTTCAGAAGTTCTTCGACTTCCATTGCATCTTCATTGGCGGTCAATTTGTAGACGCCTTCAGTGGTAGTCACCGAGCGGACACCGCGCGTGGTCTTGGAGGGGGCCGGCTCTCCTTTCGGTTTGACGGCAGTTTCCGAAAGAACTCCCGCTCGGGACAGCAGACGAACCAGCTTGTCCACTTTCTCGGGTGGTAAGGACCATTGCATTTCTCCGCTGGGGTACTGGCCGGTCAAGCCCGAACGGCCTTCATTCCAGGTGCGCAAGCTGCCATCGGCCTTGAGTAAGATGCCCTCCGCATCCCCTTCCCAAGAGGAAAAGCTGATCTCGATAGACTTGAAATCACCCTTGCCGGAAATTTGAAGTGAGCTTGTTCCGTTTTCGGCGGCAACTGAAACTGATCCGATCAAGCCAACTATTAGCCAGGTGAGCACAAAGCCATTTGGTGTTTTTTTGCATCTGTAACAGTCAGGACCTATCGGCATCGCTTCATTCCTCGATAGCGACAATCGTATGCCAGCGAGTTTAGACTTTCAAGAGTCGATTTGGCCGGTGAGTTCTACAGCGGGTGCAGCAGCAACCAGAGCAAGTGCAGTCCCCAGTTGAGCACGTGCAGGCCAACGTAGATCAGGCCGATAGTCAAAAACATTTTATTGACCACCCATTGGGCAGTCCAGGCCCTGGGGTCTTTTTTGCGTTCGTGAAAACGTTTGCGCAGACTGCCGGCCCATTCGCTGACCACGCTCGGGATTCGTCTAAGCCAATCGCGTTTGAAGGCAATCGCTATGAAACCCAGCAGAATACCGATGAAAATCGCTATCAAGCCGCCTAGCTTGAAAATCGGCCAGAGCATGATGATTGCCAAAAGGCCGCCGATCCATGGCAGCCATCTGGGCGGCCGGGCGGAAAATCGAGTGGAGATCAGCAAGATCCCGAAGCCCAACAACAGGGCCAACCCCATCCAGGCCGGAATCTTCAGCCATGATCTGACATACATAAAAGAGACAATCGTCGGTCGATCGTTGGCCGGGTTCTTGTCGTCGATGCCCTTGTCGATCCAGTAACGCGAGTAGTCCAGCCTGATCCCGTCGGCCGGGAGTTTGATCCTGACCGGCATAGCCCCGGTGTGGGCCGACTCTACCGGGCCGACAGTCGGGACATGCTGTTGAGTCTGCTCGATTGGGGCGTCCCATTGACCGGACTGATAGGAGGTAGACGGCAGGTGCCAGCTTCCGCGACCGGAGTAGACCTGCGGTTCGATGTCACCCTTCATGGTTGTGTACAGATTTCTAGACGGCAGGTAAACGCTCCAGGCCAGGGAAGAAACAGGTAGATCGACTGCCGGCAGCAGCAGATCGGGAGAGCCGAACAAGCCCATCGATGATACTTCAGTATGCATGACTACCGAGACGGTGAAGGGTTTCAAGCTATCGCCCCCGGCCGAGCGTTTGAGCGGCAACATAAGACGGCCTTGTTCGTTGCGACTGGGCTTGACCGGACTACCGTCCAACAGGGCCGATCGAATTTCACAATCTTTGGGGACCGCCAGGGTCAGGCTATGGCGTAAGCGGTTGCGCAAGGTGATGCGCATGTCGGTCATCACATTGCCTTCCTGGGTCACGGTTGTAAAAGCCCGAATACGATCGATTGAACCAGAGGCCGGCTCGCGATCGGGCAGTTGAGCCGTGATCAATGTAAGCTTGGAATCGGAAGTGTGGTAGCGATAGGCCCTCAGGATAGGACTGACTGCGCTGCGAACCATTTCTTCGGGCAGCTGACGAACGTCTATCGAGGTGATGTTGTTGATCGCCTTGCCCTCGGTCAGTTTGAGTTTGCCGGGAACCTCGATTCCCAAATATCCGATTTCACGTTCGACGCCCAGACATCTCGGCAGGGGCACTTCGAATGATTCACCGGCCTTGGGAGTTTCGCGATGCAAGCGGACCGAGATTTCGTAGTTCTTGCGGATAGGGAAGGCGGTTTCGCCCTTGAGAACCTTTCCGTTCTCGTCTTCGACCAGGTTGAAGCGAAAGGCACCCATCCCGTCGGCTGAAACGACATCGAGCCCCTTGGGTATCTGGATGTTGAATTCTTTGGTGCCCGAATAAAGAATCGTATAACGGAAAACCGCAAAGATATCTAAAGTCCCCTCGTCGATTGACAGGAGGTTCAAGCTCTCAGCGTAGATTTTGGCTTTTTGTCCCTCGGCTTCGCCCAGGTCCCTGAATCCGACGATATGTATCCGGGCGGTCGGCCGCAGAGTGGCGCTGAGCAGTGTACCTCCATTTTTAGGTTTGGCATCGCTTTGAACTGCGGCGTCCAGACGAGGTTCCAGCCCGGCTACCGGGAACTGACACGAGAAGTTGGTGACCGGGGTGCGCGGTACCAGAAAATCATACTCGATCGATCCGCGCGGGCCGCGGGCCGGCACCAGTAAATCGATAGTGACTTTGACTTCGCCGGTGTGCCGGGTGACCCAAACGTGATAACCCGACTGACGTGAAACCGGAATCGTCTTATTGGCAACCGTGGCCTTGACCAGGACGACATCGTCTCCGATCAAGGGCACCGTCTTCCATTCCTCGGGTCTGCCCAGGGTGACTTGCAAGTCGAGCTTGAGGCGCAATGCGCCCTGGATGGCTTCGCCGCTGTATGACGATGTGCCCAATACAACACTGGGGCCTTGCCTTCGGGCGGCTTCTTTGTGGATGACTTGCAAGCGTTTGCGGACGTCTAAAAACTCTTTGAGCGGGATCTCAACGCTGGGACCGGAGGCTGGGGGAATATTGACCATGGACGGCATCTGCGCGACATTGGGCGCAGGGCGCCGATACTGACGGGCTTTGGCTGCCCCGAAGACCCCCTTGTTTTGCGGAATCATGATTGCGTCGAAGTTGGCTTCGGCTTGTTGTTCGCGGGCCGCATCGGCGGCTTCGTCTTCGCCGCCCTGGTATTCGAAGTCGTATTCGCCGACGTTATTGTTGGCAAATTGTTGTAGACCGCGATTCGACTTATTTACCCGGCGTGTTTGGGCCGAAGCTGATGCGCTTACGAAAACCGGCAAGACGCACAGACCAAAGATAAACAGGTTTCTTTTTAGTTGATTAGACATTGGCCACCTCCTGCCTTGCCTGGCGGGCCTTACGGCGCCACCAGAAGAACAGCACTATGGCCATGAAAGAAGAAAGCAGCAGAGGGAAGGCCAGCACAGCCAACATCACAAAAGACAACCCAATGACGAAGAAAAGGTTACGAAGGTTAATTACTTCAACAATCCGCCAGGGAGACTGAAGGATTTCCTTGAAGCCATTCCAGAGCGGGCCGGCTCGCATGCGTAACAGTGTTACCAGCAGGGCCAGATCGACCCCCCAGATAATTCGGCGGTGGAGTCCTAAGAAGTAGTGTGCCAGAATTAAAAGCAAGGCCAAGGCCGCGGCCGAAATAATCCAGATGAGTTTATTGCGCAAAGAGCTTAGCAATAAAAGACCCAGCCCAAAAGCGATCAGCATGCCTCCCCAGCGAACCAGCGGGGCAAAGCACTGGGCTACGTAACTTACAGAAATGGTCGGGGTCTCTTGTTCCAACAAGGTGCGCCGGAACTTGTAGCGGATGCCGGTCAAGGGGAAAGCCGCCAGGACAACTTCTCCGCGGCCCTTGCGACTTACTTCGGTGTCGTAAATCACCCGGCGTTGCTTGAGAATACTTTTGTAGCGACCGCCGCCGGCCCAGGCCCAGCCGCCCGAATAGGCATTGTAGAGAAAGTCTCTCAAACGCCGGAACGGATCGTAGCGGATGAATGAATACTGGGTCAGGTTGCCGCTGAACGACAGCGGGGTCAGCGCCTTGGGAAAATACAGGTGCCAAATCACTTTCATCGTGTTGACATCCATTTTGGGCAGGACTAAATCAAGACTTCCCAGACTGCCCAGGCGGGCACGCTTGAGCTTGTAGGCCAGTTCGATTACGAAACTGGATTCTTCAACCGTCAAGCCTTTCTTGGCCGGGACTCTGAGGACCTGGCCAACGGTTACGTCGAGGGCGTCGCCGAGTTGATCGTCATTATCATACAGAATGTCCTCCCAGCGGTTGGGGTTCGAGTAGTAGAAGTTCGATATTGAGCTGAGAGTTTCTCCGTATCTGACCGTGTGAAAACGTTCCCGGCCTGCGCCGATACGCTCGCTTTGACGCAAGGGGAACAGCAGGGCTTCGCCTTTTTCTTTTTTGATGACCGCCGGGCGAATCGGCTGGCCGTCAATCAGGGCATGGGTCAGGATGGCGCCTTCGGGCAGGTACATGGTCAGGTATTGCTCGGTGTTGTTGCGCATGCGCACTTTCAGTTTGGTCACTTCGGTGCCGTCTTCGATAATCAGGCTCGAGGCTTGAATCTCGTCGATCAGAGTACTGGTCAACTCGACCGGATCATGACGTGAGACGGCCAGCTGAATCTGAGGTTCGCTGGTGAAAGAAAAACCGAACAAGAGCGGGCTGGCCGTCATTTCAGTAAGCTCGGGCGGCAGATCTCTCAGGGTTTCGGCCGATTTGACGCTGGCCTTGCGGACATCCAGGCCGGCCGGGCCCTGAACTCCCAGGGCCCCGGTCAGGGGTGTTCCATCGGCCGGTAGAGGCATTTTTAATTTGACCGGTTTGTTGTCTTTGATTGGAAACTGAAAGTGAACAGCGACCCGGGCCTGATCTTCGACCAGGTAGCGCAAGAGCACTTTCAGTTTGCCGTCCTGTTCGGTCTGCCACTGCAACACGGCTTTGCCGTCGACCTTGACCACCTCGATATCGGCCGGGACGCGTAGTTCGATCCAGTCGGTTTCACCTTCGAGAATGCTGATATCGAAAATCGCCAGGCCGGTCACGATAGCTTCTTGAATAGTGAACAAAACGTTCAGGCGCGCTTCGCTGCGCACGGCTTGCTTGGACTTGTGGGTCAGCTTACGAGTCCAGGACAGATCAAACAGTCCGCTGGCGTCGAGGTTCCCGCTAAGGCGCGTGCCCTTGGAGTCTTCTGTTTGGGAAACCAGAGCGCCGTTACTCAGGCGGGCCTCGATATCTTTTTCGGGAACCATGACCGATAGCTCGGTCGCCCCGGCTTGCGGCAAACGAAAGCGCAGCCGGCGCGCGAAACGATCTTGTTCTTTGCCCCAGTAGAATTTCAAACGGACCGTGTAAACACCCGGACGCTCGACGCCCAGGGTGTACATGCCGCCTTCCTTGAGCAGCGAAGTGCGCTTACCGTTGAGCTTGACCTCACCCAGCGATGCGGCCCCGTCGAGAACCGGCACGCGGATATGTCCGCTGGTGTCGAGGACTTCGAAAGTAGCCTCAAGATTGCCGTGGAAAAGTCCTTTACGAAACACACCGTCGATCTTGCGCCCCATCGGGCAGAAAGACATGGGTGCCCGCTTGGGCTCAGTCCAGGCTTCGAGTACCGACAGCTGTTGCTCCCAGTACGACAAGGGCAAGGTGACTTTGCCTTGCTCAGCGGCTTGGGCTGTAAAAGAAAAAAACAGGCCGATAGCAATCAACCCCCAGGATGAGATTCGCGCCATGAATACACCTCCTAATAATTTCTCGTATGCCTATTAATACGGTTCAGCCTGCAATTTTCTTCCTAAGCAGCCCGATTGAATTGTAAAATCTTTTTTACAATCGGAAGTTGCCTGGATGAACCTGCCAAATTCGCCTTTGGGGCAAGAGTATAGTGGCTAAACATCTCGGATCGAGGTTTTTTTAACACAAATATAGCCCCACGCAATTGTGCCCGACACGATGCAATAGCGGTGCCAGATGAGAAGCTCACTAATTCTAGTGGGTTACAAATTGTGCCGATTCAGCTCGTGTGGGTCACTGGCCACAATCTGTGTAAAAGCTCGTTTCACTCGTGGCCTCTCCACTGGTTTTCGCAATTCGTGCTAATATTGATTCATATCCAGCACCGGAGTTCTCGCTGATGATAGGCACTGGGGAAAAGCGAAGTATTCGTGGACTGCCATTGGGCCTGGGCGCTGTATTCGCCGCATTATTTGCACTCTTTACATGCCCGGCCTGCGCCCCTTGCGGTAGCCTCAATTCCGCGTTCGAGAGCTTTGTTGAGAGCCATAAGGGTTGCGAAAAGGATGACGACTGCATCCTTATCGGAGGATCTTACAACTGCAATTGCTCGCCCAGTCTTGGTGCTTGTTCCGGTAACCCGGTCAACAAGTCTGCCAGAGGGGAAAAACTGGATGCGTTCAAACGGATGCTTGCATCGTGCCACGATCAATTAAGTCACACTTGTGATTGCGGCTATGCCAAGGAGGTCTATTGCGCATCGGGCCGTTGCTACGCCCGGAATATTGAGGGTTGCTCCATTGATGGCGGCGAGCCTGGGTGGCAAAACGATGGATTTGGTGGTGAACCTGACGGCGGTACCGATGATGATCCTGACGGCGGCGAGGAAGACTAGCCAGATGAGCAGCATTACTTTTTCGTTGAAGAGATGTCTGTCTATCCTGTCCTTTACTTGCATACTGTTCACCTGCCAGGCGTGCCTGATCGCGCCCGGCACTAGCTTTCAAACTCCGGCGACACTGGCCGAAGGCGACTACAGATTCGGTGTCGGCGGAGCAGCTGGCTTTGGAATCGGAACGCTGCCAGAGCTGGGCGAGATCGGCGGCGAGGGCAGCATCTGGTTGGACTTTGGATACGGTGAAAATACCGAAGCCAGACTACTCTTCATGGGCCAGACCTGGTTCACCGAGGAGGGTCATCCTTGGGCACTGGGCGGGATGATCGAAGTCAAGGCTTCGAATGATCCGGGTGACATGGCAATCCTGGTTGGTTTTAGTGGAGTGGGTTTCGAGAAGACGTACATTTTTACGCCTTCGATCGGGGGCACATTCGAGCTCTTCGAAACGCCCGACCTACGGCTGATCGGCACTATTCGAGCCGGCTTCGGTATACCCATTTGGTCGTTTCAGGTGGGTGCCTACCTGGGGGTGGATATTGCACTCGGCAGTAGCTTCTCGCTGCGCCCGGAGATAGGCCAAGTTTGTAACGTTATCACCGACGAAAGCAGGGTGGGGGGGTGTACATTTGGAGTGGGTACGGCGATACTTTTCTAAGGGTATTGGTGGGGTTTTTTCTCTAAGTTGAAGGTAGAATTGTTGATACGTCATGGGGCAAAAATTAGTGGCAAACTCTTTTAAAATACATGAACTATCAGTTTCTAATAATGAAGCATTGATCTTGCATTCCATACGCGTAGCAAGAGGTGAGGCATGAAGGGGGCGAGTGTATTCTGGGTGTTTCCGGTCGGGATCATTTTCCTGCTGATCGGAGGTTTCTCGTGTGGTGGTGAGACCGAAAGCGTCGGAACACCGGCGCCCTGTCTGATAGGCGGCAACGTCGCATTCTTCGACGGTGACGAGGGCGATTGGGTTCATCCGGGAACGGACACCATCACGATGGGCGACTGGATCGCGAATATCAGGCAGGATACCTCCACCACGCCCCACACAGTTTTGCTGTCGCTCCATCCCGTAGATTCTGGCCAGGGATCCCATTGGAGCTTCACTTTCTCTTCACATGAGCTGAACAATTCCCTCAACTCGGCGGTCTACGAGGACGCCCAGCGCTATCCATTCGAATCGGCGGGCCATCCGGGCATCTCCATAAACGGAGACGGTCGAGCCTGCAATGAGTGCTGTGGCCGCTTCCAGATCCACGAACTCCAAATGGAAGGAACCCAGCTCAGGTCCTTTACCGCCACCTTCGAGCAGAATTGTGAATGCGGGTCATCCATTCTCCACGGCTGCGTCCACTTCGAACAATAAGTATCTTGTCAATTGATTCAATGCTTCAATAGTGCATCAATAGGGTAATACCACTTGACACTTTCAAGAAATGGGGACGTCTGAATGCTACCCTGTCCCCGTATGTCAGTGCTGGCTGCGCGGTCGGCGGACTCCCCTGAAACCGGGATCGCGACTGCGCCAGCCCGGCACGGGAGTTCGTTTGCGCATTCGTTCCAACGCGGCCTTGGGAAAATGGACCGTCTCCTTGGACTCGCCTCCGTCTTTGATTCTCAGGATGGCTTCTTTTGTGGTCGACTCCTTGCGGCAGTGATCGATCTCCACAACCAGCGTGCCCAGGAAGAGATCCTTTGCAACCTGGCGAGTGATGATCCATTTCATGTAGCGGCTGTCCGGGTCTTTCAGTCGGGCCTTTTTCATCGCTTTCTCGACTTTGATCCAATCCGAGACCTTGCCCTCGGTGCTGCACAAAACCAATCCCGAAGTGCTAATGTCCACAATCAACTGCTCGATGCCCGGAGAGGTCTTCGAGCGCGTGAGAACGACGGCAAAGAGTTTTTCTGAACTTATCGGGGTGACGCTGATCAGGGCGGGCTTCATGTACAGCGACATCAAGGCCTGGACTTCCTGCTGATCTTCCTGACGCGCCCGATCGAGGGTTTCTTGCCACCTGGCCTGAGCCTCGGGGGAGAGCGCCAAGGTTGCCAGGTAGGGTTCCAGATACTCCACCGGTAGCGCGAAGCCGATGCGGTCCGCCTTGGTCGCCTTCATCGAGATGATCCCGATTACTCGAGCCTGCAGGTCGAGTAGCGGCCCGCCGCTGTTGCCCGGGTTGACGTCCCCGTTGATCTGAAGGTAGCTGACCCCGTGCAGGTTACGGCTGCCGAAGCTCACCTTCGCCTCATGCATTGTCGAGGCTAGCCCGTGGGGGTTGCCGATGAAGACGACCGGATCGCCCACGGCCAGCGCCGTCGAGTCACCCATGGAAATCGGGTCGACCTGTGCTTGCGGAACTTCGATCACCGCCAGGTCCAGACCAGGCTTCCAGACGATAACTTCTCCCGGGAGCTCACGACCGTCCTGAAGCTTAACGGTAACCTTTTCGTCCTGTCCACAGGCAACATGGGCGTTGGTAACCGCGCGTTGTGCTTCGACGAAGAAAGCTGTTCCCAGTTTCCCCCGGCAAGTGACCGTGGCTATGGCGCCTTTGACGGCGGCGGAGATCTGGCCGGTGGTCAGTGCTTTCTGGGGCTTTTCTGCAGAAGCGTCTTCTGCATCGATCATTTCGGGTTCTTCAAGCGCCTGTTTTGCGGGTGCATCTTTTTCGGCAACAGGCTCAGGCGGTTTCTCGGGCCGGTCGCCCATAACTGTTAACACAACGACCAGCACCAGCAGAAGTCCGCTGGCGGCAGCGCCCATCCACAACTTAGAGCGCGAGCGCGGCCGAGACGGTCGCACGGTCAACGTCCCGCCGTAACCCGCAAGGGTTGCGACGGCCAGGCGGGCGGCGCTTCGCCCAAGCCGCGCTCCTACCAGGGTGCCGGGCTGGCCGGCCAGGGCCTTTTTGAGAGATGTAAACGACAGTCCGGCCAGTTTGTGTTCCGATAGTTTCTTGGCAGCCGCGTACTTGGAACGCTCATCTCCTTTCCAGCTCTCCAGGATCAAGTCGACGTACAGGCTCGAGCTACAGTGCGAGCAGAAGGTGTCCGATTCACTCCGCTTGCCGCATTTCGGGCAGGTGTCGAGTGAGATCACTCCAGCGGCCTTGTCATTCCCTGCTGGCTGATTGGTTCCAGCTGTCATCGCCCTCGGGTTCGGCAACGCCACCAAACCACCCACACCATCTCCTTCTATGCGTTGCCATGGCTGACATGAGTATAGCACTAACCAAAAAAAGATATGGGGACGGAGTAAAAAAAGAAAAGGGGGACAGGGTATAAATAAATGGAGATTAATAGCGGGGTTTTACTGAAACAACTACTGAACTGACTAGGCTACGTCTTTGTAGGCCGGGCACTTGCGCAGGATGTTGGCGACTTTGCGGTTTTTCTTGATGAGCTTGAATTCTTTCTGGGTCAGGTAGGCTATCCGGCTGCAATGGACTAGATCGTTGCGAATGGTGACCACAATCTGGTTGGAGGTGTCGTCGAGGCATAGAGAAATAGCCATTTTTCCGTTATGTTCGAGGATGTCGTTCTCTAAAGCGCGTAAATGTCGGTGAATTCGCAAGGCCCTTAAAGCGGTTGGATCGCGGAAATTATACCTTTGTTTGCTCTTGGAAGTTTGCTTCGGTTTTGATCTGAGTTTCTCTACAATTAAGTACAACTTAGCATGCCTATCCTTCGGTCTTCTGGCCATGAGCACTCCCATCTAATAAAATCATCAAACGAACCACACTCGGACATTACCGTAGGTCTGCAACAGAAGTGCCAACCAGATCATTTAGTCGGGAAGCGAAGACAAGCTCCTGACTATAGTGGTGTTTGTCAAATTCCACGATTTTCGACAGGCTGCGTCATTTTCTCACCTTTCTGACATTTATGTCGTGGAATCCTGATACCTGGTAATGTTTTCAGGGGCGGGATGCAACCTTTTGAGAAGTTGCTGTTCTTACTTGGTTGGGAGAATATTGAACAACCATGAGCAAGCCGATCTTGAGAGTTGTCAATGGTCAGTCAGAGCGGAAGCTTACCGACCTGGCTGACGACGATCTGATGCTGCTTGCCAAAGCAGGCAAGCAGGCAGCCTTCGAGACCCTGGTCAGACGGCACCAGCGCCTGGTGCTTGGGCTGGCATGCCGATATTTTGGTAATCCAAACAGCGGTAGAGACGTGACCCAGGATGTGTTCCTGGCCTTGTGGGCGGAGCGAGATCGTTACCGTGCCCGGGGTCGCTTTCGTTCTTACTTGATCTCGATTACTTTTCATCGCTGCCATTACATCTCCAGACAGGCAAAAAGTCATGGCCGCAAAATGAACAATCTTCAGCGTGACATCCAGACCCAGGCCTGCGACGACGAGAGGTCGTTCGATATACTCGTCGAAGCCGAGCGGGCCGGCCTGGTTAGACAGAAGCTCACCCAGCTGCCCGAGAAGATGCGGAATGTGTTGATTCTTCGTTTTACGCACGAAATGACCCTCGATCAGATTGCCGAGTTGACCGGTATGCCCCTGGGTACGGTCAAGTCGCATGTATTTCGCGGCTTGAAACGACTCAACCGCTTGCTGGCTAAGGAGTCATGATGAAATGTGCAACCGAAAAAGAGTTGCTTCAGCATCTGGCAAATTCACTGCCCGGTCAGCAGGCTGAGTTGCTTGAACAACATCTGACGAGTTGCCAGCATTGTTCGAAAGCGCATGCGGAATTTGCCGCCATGACCAGGCGCCTGGCCCCCGACTCCGGCGAATTCGATGATCCCGAACTGGTCGACGACGTGATGACTCTGGTGCGCCTGGGCCGGGCCAATCCCGAGCGCCTGTCACCTGCAAAACCCGTACGGCGGGCCTGGTTGCTGGCAGGCTCGGCAGCCTGCCTGAGCGCAGCCTTGGTATTCTTCCTCTGGCCTGCAGCGACACAAGATGAATCAACGCGCATCCGCACTCGCGGGGGCCTGAGCTCTGATACGGATCGCTGGGTTTCGTTGAAAGTGCTTCGGGCGACAGAAGAAGGTTACCAGCAAGTATCTCGAAAAATCTCGAGCGACGATGCGCTGGCCTTTGTCTATGATAACCGATTGGAGAGTCAACACGACTATCTGATGGTTTTAGGAGTTTCCGAGCGCGGGCGGGTATACTGGTACTATCCCGCCTACCAGCAGGCGGGCCAGAACCCGCAGAGTATTCGCATCGAAAAAAGTAAGTGGTCGGTGCAATTGCCCGATCAAGTTCGCCATCAATTGAACCCGGGTCGGCTTCGTATTTTTGCGTTGTTCACCCGGCAAGCCCTGGATGTTGAAATGGTAGAGTCAATTATAAAACGCGATCTCGAAAAACAGGGTTCACTCGCGCAGCTCGAACGTTTGAATATCGAAGGAACTGCGCAACAGTCTTTTTTACTGGATGTAGAATAGCGCTATTAGAGTAGGGCATGATGCGGTCTACAATATTTATAGTCAGCTGTAGTTTGCTTGTCTGTCTTTTAGCTTCAGCCGGGCAAGCCAGAGAGCTGCCCCCGCCCGGGGCGCAGTGGTCGTTCGGATTGGTGATCGGCTGCAACTCGACCGATGACCCGGAAGAAGTGCCCTTGCGATATGCGGATGACGACTCGGTACAAAACGCTCGGCTGCTCACTCAATTGGGAGGGCCCGGGGGAGTGATCTTACTGACCCGCCTGGATGCCGAATCGAAAGAACTGTTTCCTCAACTGTCACCGGCCGCTCCGACTAAAAAGGCTATCGGGCAGGCTATGCGGCGCCTGAACAAGCTTATGGAATATGCCCGACAAAACGGCGGCGTGCCGGTATTGTATGTTTTTTACAGTGGACACGGGGACGTCGAAAACAACGAAGGTTATCTGCGTCTGGAAGACGGCAAGTTTTGGCGCAGTGATTTATTGAAGCTCTTGAAAGAATCGCGAGCATCTGTCAATCACGTCATCATTGACGCCTGCAAATCATATTTCATGGTTTACAACCGTGGGGCCGGCGGGCAACGCCGGCCGGTTAGCGGCAATTTGCTGGCCGGCGAGGACAAGCTGCCCGACAATACGGGGGTGTTTCTGTCAACTTCCTCGGCGGCTGACAGTCATGAATGGGAGGCATTCGGTGGCGGGCTTTTTTCCCACGAAGTCCGCTCGGCGCTTCGCGGAGCAGCCGACCTGAACCGTGACGGAACAATCACCTATCAAGAGGCCGCTTCGTTTGTCTGGACGGCCAATTCGGCGGTTGTCAATCGGCGCTATCGTCCGGTTTTTTATTCGCGCCCTCCCTCGAGCAGCGCAGCCGGCCAAGATGTATTGGCCAAGCTGGACCAGGCGGTTGGTGGTTGGCTGAAGATCGGGTTGGAGTTCAGTCGGCACATCTATATTGAAGATCAAAATGGATTGCGGATTGCCGATTTGTTTCCCGGAGACGAACAAAGCGTGGCCTTGTTGTTGCCGGCTCAGCGGCCCTTGTTCGTCAGGCAAACCAAGACAGATCAAGAGTATGAACTTCGCACCTCTGGGGAAGAGATTCAGTTGAGCGAGCTGACTCCGTCTAAAATGACCGTTACGCGGCGCGGGGCCGAGCATGTGGCCTTTGGCAAGCTTTTTACGCGGCCTTTCGACCAATCGGCCCTGGCAACCTACCAAAATCACATTGCCCAAATGTCGGAAACTTTCAAGATTAGACCCCAATACACATGGTTGCGCCGAAGTCTGGGTCTGGCCGCGATTGGCCTGGGAGCAGTCGGAGGAACCTGTTCATCCCTGGCTGCCTGGGAACGCAAGAAAGTCGACAGCTATACAACCGGGACCGAACGCAACGATATCAACCAGCGGATTAACCGGCTCAATACTGCGGCCATCACTATGTATTCACTGGCCGGTGTCGCCCTGGCTTCGTATTTGATCTGGACTTTTTGGCCTGAAGACGATGTCCAACTGCAGTTCATCCCTTCGGATCAACCGCAGCTCAATCTGTCGCTGAGGTTTTGACATGCAACCGGCCAGACAATTTGTTTTTAGATTTTTTTTGAGCGGACTGATTGCGTTATCAATCGCAGCCTGTGTAGCCCAGCTCAAGATCGACTATGCGCCCTGTCCCTGTCCCGAAGGTTACCAGTGCTGCGAGTCACTGAATGATGCCTGCCTGAGTGCAGACCAGCAGTGTCCCGATCATTACCCGGCCTCGAGCCGGGATAGTTGTTCAATCAACCTCCAGTGTTCTCATGGCGAGACCTGCCATGTCTGGGAAACGTTGGACGGACAGCCGGCCGGGCCGGGTGAATGCCGGCGTCTATGCCCCTTAGACTTTGCCTGTGCTGGTACCGATATTTGCATGCTTAGCGTCCATGACGGCGCAAGCCTTTCGGCTTTGAACATAACCCGCATGTGTCTTTCTGCTTCAGCCGAGCCCGGTTGCGAAAATCTTGATTGCGAAGAATGCGCCAGGTCACAGCTGTCAAAAACTTTTTGTGACGGTGACCTGGTGCGCGGCTGCTTCTTTGCCCTGGATCCACGCTGCGGGTTGACTTGTCGTTCGACGGTTATCGTGGATTGCGGCCCGACCGGCTGCCTGCCTATCGAAGGCGGGGCCAAGTGCGCCGAATACGGCTGGGGTGAGTGGTGTGATGACTACTCCTGTTCGCTTTGCGGCGCGCCAGAGAATATAAATTCGTTATTCTGTGACGGAGACAGCATCGCCATGTGTTCCTCGATAGATCTAGTCGACGAACACTGCCCCGTAGCAGGTTGCGATTGCGACCAGATTTGCATGACCCACCAGCTGGTCAGCTGTGCCAATGGCTGCTCACAAGAGGGCGGCGCCCACTGCCTGCCCTGACCGATGAGGGGTCGGAGGTAGGCACTTTAGCAACGGACTGGTCACCAACTGTAACCCGCCGAAAACACCAGGCGCACACAGCCGTATACCCTCTTGGTGTAGCTGGCCCAGTTTGCGTTCCACCACATGGAACGGATATCGAACCCGAAACCGAAGATCAGCGTGAATCCCGACCGCCAGACTGCAGCGTAGCCGCCTTCGAAAACGGTTGCGAAAGCGTTGCCGGTCGCAATTCTTGTAGTACCATGAAGCCTGGCGTAGCCGAAGACTATGGACAGGTATAACTTAGACAGCCTGGTGTTGTAGGGAAAAAAGCGCAGGCCGGCCTGGAATCCCCAACCGTCGCCGTTTAAAATCCCGCCGTCTATGTGAGTGAATTCGGTGGCAATAAACAAGTACTCCGGAGCTACCGAAAAGCCCAGGTAATCAGTCAAGGAGCGATGGTACTCAAGGGTAACGCCCGCGGCGCTCGCGTCTGTCGCGGAGCCCAGAAAGTAATTGGGGACGAACAGAGTGTTGAAGACGATGGCATTGTGAGGCGGATCGATCTCTTCCTCCGCGACCTGCTTGTCTTCGGGCTCATCAATCCCGAAATATTTCTTGGACACACCGCAACCCGATTGGGTGAGGAAGATGAGAATGAGGAGTACGCAGGCATTCTTCATAGGTTCGCTCATCAGATACATCTGGCCGTCATTGGAGGTTAGTCAAAGGCTGCCATCCCGTTGTCCGGCGAGTCAAGGGCAAGTTTATTCGGCTGGCACCCTACTTGCTACTTGGGATCGACAGAATATCGATGCCTGATTGATGCAGCCGAAACACTTTCTATAAGCTTACCTCAATATTCTCACCGTCTGACGACCAGATTGTAAATCCTTAAAAAATACAAAATAACAATGAGTTATACACATCTAGCCCGACTGGTCGTCGAGTTTCGCGCCATTCGCGCCATGCGCGAAACTCAATTTTAGCCAAATGCAACCTTTTTGCCCGGCCAGGCTCTTGCTTGTACGAATGCCAAACGTACAAGGAGATTAACTATGGCGATGATGAAGAAAGTGATGTGTTTAGCGTGTCTTATGACGATAGCCGCCTGTGGTCAGACCAACCAACCCGGAATTGACAAGCAACCGGTAGTCGGTGAGCCGTATCAGAGCGAATGCCTGAGCGGGGCCTGGGGATATGGCGAGAACAGCGATTCTATAGAGATTCTAGTTGATGGTGATGCCGTTAGCATTATCGATCACTACGCCGAGTTCAACTGTTGCTTGGATGCCTGGATGGAAGTCAGTATCGAGGGCAACCAGATCACTGTCGTCGAAAAAGAAGATCCCGACAAGAGCGGGGCTTGCTATTGCATCTGCCCGTTTGAACTGTCCATAGAAGTATCGAACCTGGCAGATGGAACTTACCTGGTCGAGGTCTTCAGGGAGGATTACGACGGACTGACCAAGCTCTTCGAGCAGAGTGTTCAGATCCCGGCCGATATCGATCCGGAATGTATCGACGATGGAGATTGCCCGGATGGCCAGGTCTGTCGTCAGAACCGCTGCGAGGAGGAACCTCCTGTTGATCAATGCCTGCAGGCCGGCGGAAGCTGTCTGCCCGAGACCACGGCTGGTTGCCCGTCGGGTACGCATCAGCTTCCTCCCGACACGTTTGTGTGTGGCGGCGTGGGTGGGGTGATCTGCTGTGTCCCCGGTTGCCTGTCCGATTCGGACTGTAACTGGGGTGAGTTTTGCGAAGCAGGTACCTGTGTACCCGTAGTTAACTGTGAGCACCATGACGATTGCGGGCCGGAAAGGATGTGCGTGGAGGGCGGGTGCGTCGAGGTCAACGTGGAATGCATCGATTACAGCGGCTACTGTTTTCCGGTTGAGGGCGAGTGGGCTTGCCAGTGCTATGAGCCTGGTGACTCGCGGCTGTGCCATGACGTCGACTTGGCGGTTGCCTGTACGGACGCTTTGCAACTTTGCTGCAGTGAAGAAGTGGAGCCCGAGTGCGAAACCCACGAAGATTGTGGCGCTGCCGAAAGCTTGAGCTGGTGCATCCGGGGCGAATGCCTGGAAGGCCCAACGCCCTGTCAGGCGGCCGGTGGAATCTGCACGATCGAGAGTGAATGCCCCGAAGGATTCTATTCGGTCAAGGATCCCAGCTACATGAACTGCGGCTGGTGCGGCTATTGTTGCCTGAGCAGCGGCTGCCCGGACCTGATCGATTGTCCGGCCGGCACGACTTGTCAAGCTGATGGGACCTGTCAGGTCGATGTTGAATAATTTCAGCCTGCCAGCCGGCAATATCTTGCCTTCTAAGGCAAAAGAATAAGAAAAAAAACCCGCCTAAAAACCCAAACTAAACCCCTGGCGGCGATTTGCCGAACAATCACAATATCTTGAGAACACAGGCACTTTTGGCATAGCTATTGCGATTAAATCCTATTTCGGCAATGATTATCTAAGAGCTCATTGCGAGGAGGCCGAAATGCTTAAGCTATCAGGTGCAGTAATTCTGACCTTGGCGCTGGCTGGTATGGGTTGTTCGCCTACAGCTATTGACGGGGAAATCGGCTCGAAATGCAGTGTGTTCGACGATAATGGAAAGATGATGATGGATTGCCCTAGGGCAATGTTTGCGGGTAGCAAAGAGGTATACGTGGAAGGTC
>JAFDKH010000283.1 GCA_019307065.1 Deltaproteobacteria bacterium | reverse complement strand
GGGGGTTTGTCCCATGACGGATGATCTTGAATTGCTTGTCGAACGCAAGGGTCATGTCATGACCTTGACCATCAACCGCGAAAAGCGGCGCAACGCTTTGAGTGCATCGGTGGCTTTGGCCTTGAACAACGCTTTGCGCGAGGCGGATCGAGATCTCGAGGTGCGCGTAATTTGCATCACCGGCGCTGGTGATAAAGCTTTTTGTGCCGGCGGAGACCTGGCGGCTGATATGTCTTCGGGACAGGGAGCCGAGGAGGCCATCCACACTTTCGCGGATTTGATGGCTACCATGGATTCTCTGGGCACTCCGTTGATAGCCCGGGTGAACGGGCACTGCATGGGCGGAGGAGTCGGCCTGGTCTTGGGTTGTGACGTGGCGATAGCTACCGAGCAGGCCAAGTTCGGCACGCCCGAAGTACAAGCCGGAATGTTTCCAATGATCATCGCACCCATGATTATTCGACATGCCGGGCCCAAGCAGGCCATGGATATGATCCTGGGCGGCCGCAAGATTAGTGCCCAAAAAGCACTCGAGCTTGGGTTTGTAAACCTAGTGGTCCCGGCTGAAGATCTCGATGAAACCGTCGGGGAAATTCTCGAAGACATTCTGGCCGGCAGCCCGTCAGCCATTCGAATCGGGCTCCAGGCGCTTTCTAAAACCAGGAATCTTCCTCTCGGACAAGCTTCGGTCAAGCTGGGTCAGGAGTTGCTCAAGGTGCTGGCGACCGAAGACGCCATGGAAGGAATCGGGGCTTTTTTCGAGAAACGTAAACCCAAATGGAAGGGAAAGTGAGCGGCCATGTCGATCTTGCCAATCCCCGAGCACCGTAACCCGGAGCGGCCTTGTATAATTACTTGTGCCCTGAGTGGAGTGGTGGCCAACCGGACTCAATGCCCGGCTATTCCCTACACGCCCGAAGACTACGCGGCCGAAGCCAAGCGGGCCTACGATGCCGGGGCGGCCACGGTCCACATTCATGCTAGGAACCCCGCTGACGGTTCGCCAAGCTACAAAGTCGAAGACTACCAGGCCATCTATGACGCCATCACCGCCGAATGCGAGGTGGTTACCAATTTCTCGACCGGCGCAATCGGGATTACCACCGAGCAGAAACTCGCTCCGGTGCGTGAGATCAAACCGGCCATCGCGGCTTTGAACATGGGTTCGATGAACTATGCCAAGTATCATCCCAAGAAAAAGAATTTCGTGTTCGAGTTTGTGTTTGCCAACCCGTTCTCGGAGATCATCGCGTTAGTCAAGGGCATGAACGAAGTCGGTTCGAAACCCGAGATGGAGTGTTTCGATGCCGGGCATGTGGCCAACTCCTATCCCTTGATCGATATGGGTTTGCTCGAGGCGCCCTACCAATACAGCTTGATTCTGGGCGTCAACGGCGGTATAGCCCCGACGATCGATTCTTTGCTGCACATGGCCAGTTGTCTGCCCAATGAGAGTGAGTGGGAGTTGATCGGTATCTCACGCGATCAGTGGCGCCTGGTAGCCGGGGGCATTTCTCTGGGCGGCAATATTCGGGTCGGGCTCGAAGACAATTTCTATGTCGAGCCCGATAAAATGGCTAAATCGAACGGCGACCTGGTCGAAAAAGCCGTGCGCATGGTCCGCGACCAGGGCCGTACGGTAGCCAGCGCCGATGAGTGCCGTAAGAGACTCAAACTTAAGAACAAGTAGTATCATTTTTCATTAATTAACCCGAAAGGAAGGAGTCCGAGATGAAGAAATTAGTTTACCTGGTAGCATTGATGTTCCTTTGTGTAGCTTGTGACGATAAGGGCAAGACCAAGCCGGCCGAAGAGCCTGGAACCGCTACAGCTGCCAAGCCGGACAAGGCGGCCGAAGCGCCCAAGCCCGCTGTGGACGACGGTTTCAAAGACGTGCCCAACAGCGCCGGCATACGGGCCGAAGTTCCGGCCAACGCGATCCCGAACGGGATCGGCGGCGCGGCCGGTTTTCACACCAAGGACGACAGTTATGGGTTTACGGTGATGGAGGTCTCCACAGAACAGCAGGCCAAGACCTTCGAGCAGATCAAAAAGGACACCGAGGAATTCATGTTCAGAAAATGGCTGAAAGAAGTAAAGACCGCCGACGGCTGGGTCCTGACCTGTGAGATGCCCAAGCTGGACATGTCCGGGGACGAGCCCAAAGAAGTCGGCACGATCTATGGCTTCGAAGTGCGCACCAAGCTGGGCGGCAAGCTGTACAAGTGCTACGGCAGTGTCGCCAAGGCCGACGGTCTCGACGCGGTAGTCAAGACCTGCAGCACCCTCAAAACGAAGTAAGCTGTCTCAATATTCCATTCGCCGGGCGTGATTGTTATCTAGAAGTTGCTGATTGAGGAAGCCGCCCTTGGCGAAGATCCTGTCTTTTTTCTTGAGCGTGGCCGAGTAGAAAACGTCGGCCACGTAGCGGGCGTACTTGTCGGTTTTGTAGGTGCGCAGCACAATAAAGGGTACCTGGCTGAGTTCTTCGACGACGAAGCTCTTGGCCGCCTTGCCCGCGGGAGTTCTGAGTTCGGGGGTATCGATGCCCCTGAGCCGGATGCGCTCAACTCGCCAGACGTCGAAACCCAGATCGATGCGCGCTTCGAGCGTATCGCCGTCGATCACTCTTTCGACGATAGCCTGATAGGTGTGTAAGCCCGTGCCGGGCCGATCGAGCCGGGAATCTTGAGGCGCTGCTTTTTTGTCTTTGGTTTTCGTAAAAAGATCATTACGAATGGCGCGCCTGAGAGCATCTCGCGACCAGTTTTCTTCGAGCAGCTTGCGCGTGTAAAAAAGGCGTTGCTCGGGGTCTTTGACCGACATCAGCTCAACATGTGCACTCCAGCCCAGTTTTTGAAACTCGGGTGTCTGGGGGATACCCTTGGGGTAAGTGCGGTAAAACAACAAGGCCCGGTAGAGCGTAGTCGGGGAGATGCCGAGATCATCACTCAACCTGCTGAGGAAACCGGCCTCGGTTTCTTGCTGGGCGATCAAATCTGTTTGGCTAAGCCGTTTACCCAACTGCCAGTTGGTCTTGACGAAGATCTCTGAGACGGCACAGACGACCTCCAGGCGACCCTTTTCGATCATGTTTTTGAGATCTTTTACGAGGTTGTCATAGTCAGATTTTATTTCAATAGAGTTTGTCATAACAATAAGATACGCAGATTTCCTAGATATGTTCAAGCTTTATTTCGCGATTCTCGCGTCGCGAAATAACGGGTGACACCCTTTTCCACTCTTTTCATGTTAACCTACGACCCATAGGAGAGGTGAATCGTGGGAAAGAAAATACGCCAGGTGTTGTTGCTCGTGTTCCTGACAGCAGGCTGCAGTTCGGGAGGGGGCCCTTCGGATTCGGGGATCTTCGAAGACGGTCTCGACGGTTTCGACGGACAGGATGAGTCGAGCCGGCCCGACCTGGATATAGACGACGACTTCGCCATCGACGTGCCCTCGGGCACCCAGGCCTGCAGCCTGGGCCACGGGGGGATGGACCTGGACGGAATCCTCCAAGAGCGTAGACACATTGGTCGGGTTACCTTCCGGCCCGGTTTGGTCAGGTTGCCGCGCGAAGCCGATAGCGTCGAAGTGGATTTGATCGAGACTATCGAACTGGGCCCGGGCAAGATCCTGGCCACGGTTGACGGCGCGGGAACCTTCACCAGGACCCTGACCGGCACCTCGGACAACGGGATCTACCTCTACGAATTCCTGCAGGCCTTCAGCGCGGATGGGGATCCCTTCGAGCTGTCGATCACGGCCGAGTTCGAGGTACAAAACGGCGTGCCCACTCGGCCGGCGCTGATTCTGGATACGGCTACTATGACGATCAGCCCTTTCAACCGGGATTCCGAGGACGCCATTACGGTCAAGGGCCGCTGGCAGGATGGTTCCGGCGGCACGGGTGTCTGGACTCAGAGCTACACCGGCTGCGAGACGACGTTCATGGATGCCTTCGATGTGCGGATCGAGATCGAGGGTGGGGACAATCTGGAGCTTTCGTATCGGTGCCCGGAGATGTCCGAGTTTCTTATCAACTCCACGGTTTGTTCTTGCCTGCTGATTCGGGGCGTCTACACCCAGGGCGGCCTACCGCACGAGGTGACCGATTTCTTTCGCCTGGTCTTTACCTCGTGGAATCATTGTAACTTCGAGCAAGCCTCCCTGGTGGTGTTCGATCCGCCCGTTACGGGAACCGCGGCTCTTTTGATCTGGGGCGGAGCCTTCTCGGCGCCCCCATACTCCATCCCCGATTCCGTTCTCGTGCTGGATGAAGGTTTTCAGGTGACAGCCACCCTTCCCATCACGAGTTTCGAACATTTGTAAGGTGGTCGGGCCCCCTCTTGTCAAGGCCGGCTGACGGTGAAGAAGTCCAGCATGCAGTTGCCGGTGAACACCAGGCGAATCACGTGGACGCCGGCATCCAGGGACACGCCGTTCAGCTCGACCCGGGCGAAAGTGTCCAGTCCGCCGGTGTTGGGTAAGGCCAGCGAGCCGCTGCTCTGCCCGTCCACTTGAAGTTCAATAGCGCTCGTGCCGCCCTGGGTGGCCACCCGGAAGGCAAAGTCGTGGGTGCCGGCTTCAAAAACATCCAGGTTATAGGCCAGCCACTCGTTGTTCAGGGTGGCGCCGACCGCGTGATCGTTGGAGCAGGCCGTACAGCGGTATACGTCGACATAGTCGTCGCGGTAGTCGTCGCCGGAGTCCCAGGGTGTGTAGTCGACGAACCCCACCCCGAAGCCCCCGTGGTTGTATGCTTCGGCTTCCACCGTCTGGCTGGCGGGCCGGATGTGGTTCCAGGCAGTTTCCAGGCCGGTGGCGTCGATGATGCTCAAAGCTTCGGCCGGGTAGCCGCCCGGGCTGAATAGTGGATTGTTCTCGAAAGTATTCCAGTCGGTGCAGCAGCCCTGGGAGCCGCAACACATTTCATCCTCGGTATCGGTGTAGTTGTCCCGAACCACATTGCCCTGGGCCACCGGCTGGACGGTGGGCTGCATGATGATCCAGTTGGGGGCCGAGGCGATCACATTGTCGGTGACACTGAAGTGCTGCGAGCCCTGGTCCAGGTAAATGGCGCCGTAATCGTGCACCTGGTTGTGTAAGAAGTTGCCGCTGATGCTCGAATCCGGCTGGGTGCTCAGGGTGTAGATCAGCCCCCCGTCCACCAGGCGCTGCATGGCGTAGCCGACCCGGTTATGAGCGATCAGGTTCTGTTGGGCTGCGCTGGGGCTGAGGCTCCAGCCCCAACCCAGGGAAATGCCGGTGTAGGGCAGGTCGAAAATCTCGTTGTGCTCGATCCGGTTGCCCTCGGTGTAGCCCATCAGGATGCCGGGGGAGTCCAGGTACTCCCGGCCGATACCCGAGATGTGGTTGTTTAACACCTCAATGCCCGAAGTCAACAGGCGGGTGTCAGGGTTGGGCTGGTCGATGTCGCCCAAGGTTATGGCGCTGGCCGAGATGTCTCTAAAGACGCAGCCCTCGACCCGGTTGCGTTTGCAACCGCTATCCATGACCAGGCCGGCTGCCCCCAGGTGTTC